>NZ_JAMXRY010000110.1:0-3174 GCF_024124525.1 Halomonas sp. OfavH-34-E
GACCCACTGGGCCGGCTGCGCCAGGCAAGCGCCCCAGGGCTTGAGGAAGTGTTCGCCTTCGACCCGGCCGGCAATCTGGTCGATCCCGTGCCGCCAGAACGAACCAGCGAAAACGGCAGCAACACCCCGCCCTCCGACGCCACCCGCTGGCGACACGAACGCCCCCGCGATCACCTCGACCACGGGTCCGAGGAGCGCATTCGCCTCGATTGCCCTGGCGCACCGGCCAGCCTGTCACCGGCCATGGGCAACCTGCTCAAGCGCTACGCCGGCACCCACTACCACTACGACGCCAGCGGCAACCTGACCCGACGCATCGCCCCCAGCGGCGAGACCTGGCATTACCAGTACGACCCCGAACACCGACTGATCGAGGCCAGCCACTACCCTCATGCCCCCGCCGCGGGCGATGACACGGTGCCGCGCATGCGCGCCCGCTACGCCTACGACGGCCTCGGCCGACGGGTGTGGAAAGAGGTGAACCGCCAGGGCCAGCCCAGTGAGCTGACGGTGTTCAACTGGGACGGTGACCTGCTGCAAAGCGAAGAGCGTTTTGTCGGTGGCCTGCCGCCGCTGTTTCGCCCCGAACGACTGGAACTGGCCCGCGAGAACCCCGAGCGGCAGCACTCGCTGCCCATCGCCCAGCGCTGCCATCGGCTCGAGTACCCCGGCCTCACCCCCGAACGGCGGGTGGTCTACCTGTTCGAACCCGACAGCTTCGTGCCCGCCGCCAAGCTCGAAAACCGCTTTAAGGCCGTCCACACCCGCAGCGGCACCGGCACGGTGCTCTATACCGAATACCAGCCAACCGAGCCGACGCTCTACAGCATCCACACCGACCACCTCGGCACCCCGATGGAGCTGGCAGAATGCGACGGCAAGCTCGCATGGGTCGGCCAGTACCGCGCCTGGGGCCAGCTCCACCACACCAGCGATGGCCAGGGCAACGACGCCCGCACCGACAACCCCTTGCGCTTCCAGGGCCAGTACCTAGATGAAGAAACCGGGCTGCACTACAACCGCCATCGGTACTATGATCCAGAGACGGGACGCTTCACCACCCAGGATCCCATCGGCTTGGCCGGCGGCGAAAATCTGTACATGTACGCCCCCAATCCGACAGGATGGGTGGATCCGCTGGGGTTGAGTGGCGCGGAAACTCCAACGAGAAGAGCTGAATTTAGAGCTGCCAAACGTCAAGCCGGCATACCACAGTCATCACAGTTTGATACCCACAAGTATGTTTACGACAACAATTACGAGAATCGAACAGTTTATCAGTTCGGAGAGCAGCCTGGGGACCGTCGCTATGTAGTTCTCCATGAAGATGATCAGTTTGGACGTGGGCCACACTTCCACGGCGCAACTGACTCAAAAGGCGATCCAATGGAGCCAGGACGATATGACCAGCTACCAGGGCATCACCCAGAAGATGATAGAGGTTTTTCAGCTAGCAGAAGGGGGTGCTCATGTTAGCTAGAAAGCAGCGCATAGAAGATTTAAAAGATATTCAAAGAATGAGAGGAATACTATTTTCTCTAAAAATTGAGGATTGCTTTTCTCCGAAAGACTTTACCACAGGTGGTTTGGCAGCAAACCTTATGCAAATAGCATTTGAAAAAGCAATATCTCATGAGATCGAAAAATTTAACTTTCCCAACAGCGACCCAATCGAAAAAAACACGTCAAATTCATTAACTTTTGAAAAAAAACAAGAAATAGTAGATGGATTTATTTCTCAATTAGACAATAAAAAAATAACACTTCTTTCTTGGAATAAACGAGTCTTTGGCCTGACCTTCAGCAGTAGAAACCTAGATTGCTTGAGGGTTGCGTTAAAAAACATTGAGGGAGATATTGTGCTTATTTCTGAAGATGCTGATCACGGGCTTTGTCTCTTAGAAGAAGAGAATTTTATCAGGCTCTCTGAGTGGTAAATAGCTGATCTTCGACGCTGGATGTCGCATTCAGTAAAAATAGCATTGGAAGTCACAATGCCTGCATCAACCAGCGCATCAACTTGATCTTACCCAGCAATCGTGGACACCTGCTTCGACGGGCGCACCCGCCACTACCGCTACGACGATGGCGGCGCCCTGATCGAGCTTCGCGAAGGTGAGCTGGTCACCACCTTCACCCGCGACGCCATGGGCCGGATGCTGGAACGCGAGAGCCAGCGACCCCATGGGCCAGCCGGCGCCCACCACCCGCTACACCGAATCACCCTTGTGGTGCCAATTTCGACACGGCGTTCTTCGGTCAATCAGAAGCTTACGCGCCCAACTGTCGAACCTGAGTGGTCACACCTGACCAAGCCCGCGCGGGGCCGATCCCCCTGCTCAGCGAGTCTTCAGGGACTTTAATCCGTCGCTACACGGGCCTGGACCAGGGCGCTCGCGCGCCTTTCTTTACCGGCGCTACCGCGCCTTTTTAGATTGGCGTTATCGCGGCTTATGCAATGGCACTAGCGCAGCTTATGCAATGGCACTAGCGCGGCTTATGCAATGGCGCTATCGCGCCAGGGCAGCCTCGCGGATGGCGCTCAGGCGCTTGCCCGGGGCGATGCCGTCGGCCTCGTAGCGCAATTCGATCAGCGCCGGACGGCGTTCGCGCTCGGCGAAGGCCAGGGCGCGCTCGAAGGCGGCGTCGAAGTCCTCGTCACGCTCGACGATCTCGCCCAGGCCGCCATAGGACTCGACCAGGGTGGTGAAGGCCGGGTTGGTGAAGGTCAGGGCGATCTCGCGGCCGGGAAAGTCGTTTTCCTGGTGGGCGCGGATGGTGCCCCACATGCCGTTGTTGAACAGAAGGATCACCAGGCCGACGTCGTACTGCAGCGCCACCCCCAGCTCCTGCAGGTTCATCTGGAAGCAGCCGTCACCGGCGAAGCACACCGCCGGGCGATCGGGGTGCTCGAGCTTGAACGAGATCGCCGCCGGCAGGCCGTAGCCCATGGAGCCCACCGTCGGCGCCAGCGAGCTGCCGAGCCCAGCGAAGCGCACGTAACGGTGGGCGTACAGCGCATAGTTGCCGGCCCCCACGCTGATGCAGCCCTGGCCGTCCAGGCGACGATCGACGCTGGCGGCGACCTTGTCGAGACTCAGCGGCCCCGGGGCCGGCTGGGGCTCAAGCGTCGCCAGGTAGTCGGCGCGCGCGGCGCGCGTCTGGTCGGCCCAG
>NZ_JAMXRY010000111.1:0-3117 GCF_024124525.1 Halomonas sp. OfavH-34-E
CAGCCGCAGGCCCTCGTCGACGCCGGACAGCTCTCGGCGCATATCGGCCTCGAGGCGCTCGATGCGCGAGCGCAGCGCGTCGATCTCGTCCCGAGGCACCATCACCACCGCCTCGGCCTCGCGGGGGATGGCGTTTCTCAGGGTGCCGCCACGGTAGTCGACCAGGCGCACCTCGCAGCTGTCGAGGGCGCGCAGCACCCGCACCAGCAGGCGATTGGCGTTGCCCAGCCCCTTGTCGATATCGATTCCGGAGTGGCCACCACGCAGTCCCTTGAGGCTCAGCGTCAGCGCTTCTTCATCCTCGCCCACCGACTCCACCGGCAACTGGGCCTCGACCACCACGTCGGCGCCACCGGCACAACCGATGTAGACCTGGCCACGGTCCTCGGAGTCAAGGTTGAGCAACAGGCTGCCCTCCAGCCAGCCTTCGGCCAGGTTCAGCGCACCGCCCATGGAGGTCTCTTCCTCCAGGGTGAAGATCGCCTCCAGCGGACCATGGACGAGCTCATCATCGCCGAGGATCGCCAGCGCCGCCGCCACCCCCAGGCCATTGTCGGCGCCCAGGGTGGTCTGGTCGGCCTTGAGCCAGCCGTCCTCGACCCGCGTGACGATGGGGTCCCGGGTGAAGTCGTGGGGCTTGTCGGCGTTGGCCTGGGCCACCATGTCCAGATGGCCCTGGAGGATCACCCCCGGTGCCCCTTCGCGCCCGGGGCTCGCCGGCTTGGACAGACGCAGGTTACCGTAGGCGTCACGGTCGTGGGCGATGCCGCGCTCGTCTGCCCAGGCTTCAAGGATCTCGACCAGAGCCGCCTCGTGGCCCGAGGGGCGCGGCGTGTTGCACAGGGTACGGAAGTGACGCCATACGGCGGTCGGAGCGAGGCTATCGAGATGTTCGTTCATGATGTCTATGTCTGCCTTTGCGAATGTTGGCACTCTACCCTCGCCCCGGGGCCTTGGAAAGGGTCTCCAGCAGTGCCAGGGCTCGGCCCACGGCGTCCCGCAACCATTGCTTGACCTGTGCCTTGCCGCGCAGCGATAGCCCCTGCGCCAGGGAACTTTCCGAACGTCCCTGAAACGCCCACGCTGCGAGCCAGGCCAGACTGTCGTGGTCATCGTCGGCCTTGGACATGGACGACGACATGGACGACGACATGGACGGCGACATGGGCGGCGACAGTGACAGCGACGCCAGCCGGCGAACCAGGGCCTGGATGGCCGGACGCGCCAGCGCCGGCTCGCGCTGGCCCCTGGCCAGGTCCTGGAGCTCACGACGGTCATCGGCGTCGAAAGAAAAGCGATCTTCGGCGTCGAGAGAAAAGCGGTCATCGGCGTCGAGAGAAAAGCGGTCATCGGCGTCGAGAGAAAAGCGATCCTCGGCGTCGAATGCATAGCGATCGCCGACGCTCGCCAGCAGCGCCAGTACCAAGGGTGGCGACAGGCGTGTCAGTTCGAAGGCCAGCAGCCCCGGCAACTGCCGCTCAAAGCGCCGCGACAGCCGCTCGATCAGGTCCCGGTTGTGCTCCCCCAGGGCCAGCGCCACCATCGCCGCATGCTCGCCGGTGGCGGCCTCCCGGGTCAGTCCCAGGCGCACCGGACGAAAGCCCTGCGCCTGCCAGAACGCCAGCAGCTCGGGATCGGCGCCGAAGCTCGCCCCCAGCAGCGCCTTGCCGGCCTGTTCGGCCTGGCATGCCGCCTCCTGGATCAGCCTCGCCCCGCACCCCAGGCGGCGCCAGTCGGGGTGTACGGCAATCCGGGTGATCCGGGCGCTGGGTGCCTTCAGTGCCGCTGCTTCACCGGCGTGGGCCGCCAGCGACTGGGCCATCAGGTGACCACGCGGGCGTCGCTGTCCCAGCAGCACTCGCTCGGCCAGATCCGCATCGAAGCCCCCCTCGTCGACGCACACGCACACCGCCAGCGGCGCACGTGGTGTCCCAAGGATCGAGATGCGGGTCGCCGGCGCATCAAGCAGCGCCCGCAGGTCCGCCGGGGTGGTGCGGTAGTGAGCCTGGACCAGCAGGCCGAAGATGGCTCTCAGGGAGGCTTCGTCCCGGGCCAGGACATCACGATCGAGCGTGGTACAGGGCAGCTCGGCCAACTTTTGACCAGGACAAGGCGCACTCACCCTCGCCCCCTTCGGCACTGTGGGGAGTTCTGCATCCAGGCACAGCAGCGCGTCGATGGCCCGCTCAAGGGGGTCTCCATCGGCCCAGCGTATCGGCGTCCTGAGCTCGATGGCCTGCCACTGGGGCGTCTGCGCCTCCAGATGACGACGAAAGCGCAACGCAAAGCCTCGCCCCGAGCCCTCGTAGCCATGCACCGTGGTGGCGAAGGCAAGCCGCGGAAATGCCGCCAGCCACTCGCCCAGCAGCGCCGCCGGAATCGCCGCCGCCTCGTCCACCAGCAGCAGCGAGCCGGGGCCGCCGGCTTCCCCCCGGGCGACGGCGTCAGTCAGTGCGTCAGGGGCGATAAAACGCACCCGCCCCCCGGGCGCCTCGAAGTCCCTTTCATCGCCCTGTCCCTCGGGCAGCAGCGTCGCCAGGCGCTCGAATACCGGCGCCACCGAGGACGCCCTCGGTGCCGTCACCAGGATATCCAGCGGCGCCTGGCACTGCTGCTCGGCCTTGACCAGCAGGCGGGCGCAGGCGATGCCCAGCGCCGCCGACTTGCCGCGACCACGGTCGGCGGTGATCACCAACGGGCGGCGACGCCTGAGCCGCGTCAGCCGACGTACCACCTCGGCCTGGTCGGGGCTCAGGCAATCCGGGTCGGGGCTGTCTGGACAAGGGCTGTCTGGACAAGGGTTGTCTGAACATGAGCCATCGGCAAAAGGGCTTTCCTGGCCATCATCGGGCGTTGCCGTCAGGCCCTCCCCCTGCCGCCAGCGCAGCATCCCGGGAAAACCCGCCAGCAGCCGATGGCAGCGCTCTAGATAACGGCTCGTGAGCTGTTCCGGCCGCCAAGGGTGGGCCGCCAGGCGGCAGTAGTCGTCGTCGGGTCGGCGGCCACCGTCGTCGGGGGTCAACAGCACCAGCAGGCCTCCCGCCACCAGGGTGCCGGCCACCGCCCCCAGGGCGTCAGGATCGAGGCCAGTGCCTGGCGAGGCGGCGTCGAACACCA
>NZ_JAMXRY010000112.1:0-2537 GCF_024124525.1 Halomonas sp. OfavH-34-E
CCGACGCTGAAGTTGATGTCGCTCTCGACGCTGGGGTTGGAATGATCCAGCGGCTTGGCCAGCACCACCTTGTAGATGCCGTTGGCAACGTCGGTGAGCTGGACGGAGATGACACGGTTACCTGTGTTGTCAAAGCCGACCAGCGAACGACCATTGCCGCTCAGCGACCAGATGACCGGGCTGCCGCCGGAGGTCAGGACGGGGAGGCCGGCGGTGTGCCAGCTAAAGCTGCCGGGGCCATCGCTGCCAAAGTCGTAGCCCAGTGAGCCGACCGCCGCAGTCCGTTCGCCGGCCACGTCATTGATGCCACCGGCGATGCCGCCAGGCAGGCCGTCTTCGTCGAGTACCGCCTTGGGGGGCGTGGTGTGGGGATTGCCATCGGTCTCCGGCGTGGTGGGGCCAGTGCCGCCGTCGCCGACCGCCACACTGAGGTTACCGCCGACCGTGCTGCCGTCACCGTCGGTGGCGGTATAGTTGATGTTGGCATTGCCGACAAAGTTCGGGTGGGGGACGAACGTCAGGGTGCCGTCGGGGTTGACGGTGACGGTACCGACACCCGCGCCGCCCTGGACGGTGGCGTTGGTGATGCCGCCGGGGCCATCGGCGCCGAACTGGTCGTTGCCGAGCACATCGACGGTGACGGAGCCGTCGTTGTCGGTGGTGGCGACGTCGGCGTTGGTCACTGGCGTGTCGTCATCGACGGTAATGGCGATAGTGCCCGAGGCGCTGTCACCGACGCCGTCGGTGATGGTGTAGCCGACGCTGAAGTTGATGTCGCTCTCGACACTGGGGTTGGAATGATCCAGCGGTTTGGCCAGCACCACCTTGTAGATGCCGTTGGCAACGTCGGTGAGCTGGACGGAAATGACACGCTCACCCGCGTTATTGAAGCCGACCAGCGAACGACCATTGCCGCTCAGCGACCAGGTGACCGGGCTGCCGCCGGAGGTCAGGACGGGGAGGCCGGCGGTATTCCAGGTAAAGCTGCCGCGGCCGTCGCTGCCAAAGTCGTAGCCCAGCGAGCCGATCGCCGCGAGCCGTTCACCAGCCACGTCATTGATGCCGCCGGCGATGCCGCCAGGCAGGCCGTCCTCGTCGAGAACCGCTTTTGGTGGGGTGGTGTCGGGATTGCCATCGGTTTCCGGCGTGGTGGGGCCTGTGCCTGTGCCGCCGCCGTCCGCGACCCCGACACTGAGATTGCCGGTAACGGTGCTGCCATCGCCATCGGTGGCGGTGTAGTCAATCGTGGCGTTTCCGGTAAAGCCAGGGTTGGGAACAAAGGTCAGGGTGCCGTCGGGGTTGATGGTGGCGGTGCCAACATCCGGGCCGCCCTGGACGGTGACACTGGTGAGCTCGCCGGGGCCATCGGCGCCAAAGTTGTCGTTGTCCAGTACGTCAACCGTGATGGGCCCGCTGTTGTCGCCTGCGGCGGTATCGTCGCCCGGCACTGGCATGTCGTCATCCACGGTAACGCGGAGTATGCCCTGCGCACTGTCGCCGTCGGCGTCGGTGATGGTGTAGCCGACGCTGAAGTTGATGTCGCTCTCGACATCGGCTCGGGGGTGATCCAGCGGCTTGAACAGGTCGACCCGGTAGGTGCCGGCGGCAAGATCGCTCAGTTCAATCGAGAGGACCTGCTGGCCGCTGGCGCTGGTGCCAAGAAGAGAGCGTCCGTCTGCGCTGAGTGCCCAGCTGACCAGGCTTCCCTGGGAGGTCAGTACCGGCAGGCCGGCGGTGCTCCAGGTGAAGCCGCCAGGGCCGTCATCGCCGAAGTTATAGCGTAGCCGGCCGGTGGCGATGGTGCGTTCGCCCGGGTAGTCATTGATGCCACCGGCGATGCCGCCGGGAAGGCCATCTTCATCGACCACTGCCTTGGGCGACACGGTGGCAGAGTTGCCATCCGTCTCGGGGGTGGTGGGGCCTATCCCATTGCCGCCGGAGATGACGATGTGGGCACTGGAGCTGAAGCTGTCACCGTCGCCGTCCTTGGTGGTGATGTTGAAATCGAGTGCGCCACTGGCATCGTTGTCGGCGCTGAAACTCCAGGTGCCGTTGGGGTTGACGACCAAGATGCCCTTGCCGGTATCGATCGGGGTGCCGAGCGGATACTCGTTGTCGTCGGCCTGGAGGTTGACGACGGTATCGGCGACGCCGTCGGCCCCGCCTTGCTGTGACCAGGTACCGGTGACGGTATCGCCGGCTTCCAGGCTCGAGGGTGCGATAACGGTGGTGGTCGGCGAGTCATCGTCGATATCCACGCCCAGGCGTGCAGTGGCGCTATCACCGTCACCATCGGTGATGGTGTAGTAGACCGAAAAGATCAGGTTGTTCTCGATGGTTGCGTCGGGATGATCGATCGGGCCGAGCAGCGAGATGCTGTAGCTGCCTGAGGCAAGATCGGTCAGCCTGACCTGAAGTAGGGTGGTGCCATCGCTGGTAGAGGCGGACAAGGTCCGGCCGCTTGTGGAAACCTGATAGGAAAGGGACTCGCCGCCAGATGTCAGTGAAGGAAGGCCGGTGGTTTCCCAGCGAAAGGG
>NZ_JAMXRY010000113.1:0-2355 GCF_024124525.1 Halomonas sp. OfavH-34-E
CGCCCAGCGGGAGGTTCGCTGCGCTCAGCGACGGCCGAGGGGGCGGGCCGGGCGGCAGGACCAGAGGCAGGCTCGGGGGCCGGGGCTGCGGGAAGCTTTTCCAGCGTCGCCCAGGCCTTCCCCTTGCGCGCAGGGGCCACCTCGGCTGCCGTTTGCAAGGGCTCTGGGCGAGCACCTGGCTCGGCGCGTGACGGCCTGTCACCAGGATCGACGTCGTGGCCCGAGAGCTGGCCAAGCAGCCCCCAGCGTGGCTGTCCCGACTCCTCATTGGTGCGACCAAACGCCTGGTAGCCTGCGGTATCGGAACCGGTCTTGCGCAGGAAATCCTGGATATCGTCCGAGGCACTCATCTTCCGTCTCCAACGGGCCAAGGCACGCATCTCCCATGCCTGGTCCGTCACGGCACCGGCAAGAGAGAATGCGGGAAAGATGCTTCAACCAAAGAAGCACATGTCGACCAAAGAGGCATATTACTACCACTTTTGTGCCGCTACCGCAGCAAGCGATCTCTCAACGCGCCTTGCGACAATTGCCTGATTCCTCGTCACTTCCCAAGTCCAGCCACGCCAGAGCCAGCCTTCAGGCGGACCAACGGCCGCGCATCCAGCAAGCAAAAACTCAGAAAAATGAGTGAGAAACCTATGGGGCCAGGACAGCCAGGGATAGCGCACCGCCAAGGGCCGCAGCCCTCAGGACACCTGAAACCGCAGAAAGAAAACGCTCGATATGGCAAAAAAAGCCGATCCGAGCCACAGCACGGATCGGCATAAATTTCTAGAATTCAAGCGCTACTGTGCCAGGGCGGCAACCAATGCCTGCTCCCAGCGCGCGTCGCGCTGGCCACACACGACAAAGAACGGATTGAGCAGCGACTCACCACGATTGCAGCGCAGCGGCTCAAGGGTCTCTGCGTCCAGCACCAGTCCACCGGCGGCGGTGACCACCGCCTGGGCGGCGGCGGTGTCCCACTCGCAGGTCGGCGCCAGGCGCGGGTACAGATCGGCCTTGCCCTCCGCCACCAGGCACAGCTTCAGCGAGCTACCCATCGAGGTGCACTCGGTGGCCGGCAAGCGTGCACAGAAAGCCTCGAAGGCCTCGGCACCGTGGCGGCGGCTGCCCACCACCACCCAGGGGGCCTCGGCAGGGTCCGGCAGTTCACGCGCATGGATCGGCTGGCGCGACTCGCCCTCGGATCGCCAGGCGCCATTGTCCTGTTCACCGAACCAGGTCACCCCCAGCACCGGCGCATGGACCACCCCGAGCACCGGGACGCCATGCTCGATCAGCGCCACATTGAGGGTGAATTCACCGTTGCGATTGACGAACTCCTTAGTGCCATCCAGCGGGTCCACCAGCCAATAGCACGACCAGCCGAGACGTGTCTCGGTGGCGATCTCCCCGGATTCCTCGGACAGCACCGGCACCTCCGGCGTCAGTCGTCCCAGCAGCGCCACCAGGGCGTGGTGGGCGGCCAGATCGGCCTCGGTCAATGGGCTATCGTCGTCCTTGTGCTCGACCTCGAAGTCGCGCTGATAGATCTCGAGCACCAGTCGACCGGCCTCTTCCACGCCGGCGACCAGGGCATCCTTGTGTTCACTGCTCAGAGAAACGGGCACGCAAGACTCCTTGATATAAGGCCCGATCGGAGTCGACACGACGGGCCGATACACAGTACCGGGAAGGCCAGGTCTTCCCGGAAATCGATGGTGCCAAGCTTAGCGTGAGTGGCGTATCGAGCGCAGGGCTGCAAGCGGATCGGCACGGGTCCGACGCCGCACCCTCAGGACGATACCAGCGGCAGCCACAACCATAGCGCCAGCAGCGCGGCCAGCAGTACCGGCGGGGTCAGCTTGAGCCCGACCTTCATGTACTGGCCCCAGCTGATGTGGGTGCCCTTTTCCGCCAGCACGTGCAACCACAGCAGGGTGGCCAGGCTACCGATGGGGGTGAACTTGGGCCCCAGGTCGTTGCCGATGACGTTGGCGTAGATCATCAGCTCCCGGGTCAGGTCGCCGACCTGGGCCTGGTCGATGGCGAGTGCCCCCACCAGGGTGGAGGGCATGTTGTTCATGATAGAGGCCAGCAGCGCCGAGGCCACACCGGTACCCAGCGTCGCCACCAGGGTGCCCTGCTGGCCCAGCCAGGTCAGCAGGGCGCTGGCGTCTTCGGTCAGCCAGGCGTTGCCGAGCCCGTAGACCACCAGGTACATGCCTACCGAGAACAGCACGATCTGCCAGGGCGCGCCCTTGAACACCCGCGACAGCGAGATCACCGTGCTGCCCCCGGCCTGGTGCCAGCGGCCGGCCAGGGCGACCAGCACCAGCGCCGCGCTGCCGGTCACCAGCGCCACCGGCA
>NZ_JAMXRY010000114.1:0-2145 GCF_024124525.1 Halomonas sp. OfavH-34-E
TGTCAACGTCAGTGAAGTTTGTCCGGATTTCATCAATTCAGATTGTCCGGTTTTTATCAGTGCTCTTTCATCGGAACTACGTCAGGGTCGTGTGGGGGCGCGTCCTCCTTCGTGGCGGGGGGTGTCACCAGCCCGGCTCGGCGCTTGTCCTTCAGCCGGTAGCTCTCGCCTTTGATGTTCAACGTGGTCGAGTGATGTAGCAGCCGATCCAAAATCGCCGTGGCAATGACCTGATCACCGAAGATCTCACCCCAGTCCATGAACGACTTGTTCGAGGTGATGAGGGTGCTGGCTCGCTCGTAGCGTCGGTTGATCAGACGGAAGAACAGGCTGGCTTCCTCGCGTGTCATCGGTAGATAGCCCATCTCGTCGAGCACCAGCACTTTGGGGTAGGTCAGCTGCTGGAGCTGCCGGTCCAGGCGATTCTCCTGCCGTGAGCGCACCAGAGTGCTGACCAGGCGATCCAGGGTCATGAACAGTACCCGATGGCCGGCTTCGGCAGCTTTCACGGCCAGGGCGACGGCGAGGTGGGTTTTTCCCACGCCGGGCGGCCCAAGTAGCACCACGTTTTCGCTACGTTCGACAAAGCCCAGGCCGGCCAGGTCGCGCACGATCTTGTGGTCAATGCTGGGCTGAAAGCTGAAGTCAAACTGCTCCAGGGTCTTGATCCAAGGGAGCCGAGCCTGCTTCAGCCGAGACTCCAGACCCTTCTGGTGGCGCCCGCCCCACTCCTGGGCGAGCGCTTGCTCAAGGAACTCACGATAATTCAGGTCCTGCTTGCTGGCGTGCTCGCAGAGGCTATCAAGCGAGGCCTGGAGGTGATCCATCTTCAGACGATGGAGTAGCTGATCGAGCATCATCACAGCACCTCCTCGTAGACCCGCAGGTCACGCTGCTGCACCGACAGGGTCTGCTGCCATAAAGCCGCATGATGCTCCGGCACCGTGCGCCATCCGGCCTGTGGCGCTTGCAGGCGGTGTTGGGCGATGGCATCACCCGCCGGCGAGTAGACGGTCAATTCATCATCGAGGCTCAGTCGGATGACTACGGCTTGGCCACAGTAGGTCTCCGGGACGCTGTAGCGGTTGCCACGGACCTCAATGTAGCCGTCCCAGCCGACCTGGCGCAGGTCGTGGTAACGGGTATCGAAGTCTGTTGCCGGCAGCGCCTGGAGAGCTGCCACCTCGGCAGCAAAGCGTTCCGCTGGGGTTTGTCGGAACTGCCGCAGTGGCCGCTGATCGGCCACTCGCTCCAGCCATCGCTGGAGCAACTGGTTCAGATGGGAAAGGCTCTCGAACTGCCGGTAGCGCTGGAAGAAGTGCTGCTTCACGTAGCCCACCATGCGCTCGGTCTTGCCCTTGGTGCGCGGGCGCTGCGGTCGGCATGCCTTCGGCGCAAACCCATAGTGGTTGGCCAGTTGCAGGAAACCGGCATTAAAAATCACGCGGTGGTCTCGGTCGTGCTTCAGCACTGCCGCTTTCTGGTTATCGACGAGTACCGTACGTGGTGCGCCGCCAAAGTGGCGGAAGGCCTGTACTAAGGCCTCGTAGGTGTGTTCGGCATCCTGGCTGGTGGCCGCCCAGACATGGAAACGCCGCGAATAACCCAGCGTGTTGACCGCGAAACTGACCTTACAACGCTGGCCAGCGATCACCGTCTCGATTTCGCCCCAGTCGTGCTGGAGCTGGAAGCCGGGAGGGGTCTCGAAGCGCACCGTCTGCTTGCTCGGCCGCAGCGCTCGCTTGGGTTGGATGTACATCCGCACGATAGTGACACCGCCGGTATAGCCTTGCTCACGGATCAGCTGGAAGATCACCTCGGCGTTCCAGACGTTGTCAGCCAGCAGCTGGTCGATGATCGGCTTGTAGGGATCCAGCTTGCTGGCTCGCGGTCTCACCGGTCGCCCGCTGGGAGCCTCATCTCGGGCCAAGTGGCGCCGCACGGTGCGTTCACAACAGCCAATCTGGTGTGCAATGTCCACGAGGTGGGCGCCTCGCTGATGAAGTTGCCTTATCATGAGAAAGTCCTCTCGGCTTAGCATGGCCAGTTCTCTTGGAGGCTTCGTCACCAACAAGAGAAGGCCATGCGGGTCGGGGGGACAATCTATTTTGATGATCTACGGACTTATAGCTCCGGCGTCGACAC
>NZ_JAMXRY010000115.1:0-2039 GCF_024124525.1 Halomonas sp. OfavH-34-E
TCGGGGTGGCCATGCTGACCCTGCCGATCTTCGTGCCGATCATCGTGCAGCTGGGCTACAGCCCGATCTGGTTCGGCATCCTGTTCGCGGTGAACATGCAGGTGTCCTTCCTGTCGCCGCCGTTCGGACCCGCGGCCTTTTACCTGAAGGGCGTGGCGCCACCGGAGATCAGCCTCAAGGACATCTTCGTCTCGGTGCTGCCCTTTATCGCCCTGCAGCTATGTGTACTCGCGGCGCTGCTGGTGTGGCCCGAGATGGCCATGTGGCTGGTGCAATGACGCGGATCGGCCCCTCTCCGGGACCAGGCGCCAGGCTAGACGCCAGCAAAGCCACCTTTCCATAACGTCAACCCATACCTTTGTATGTTGACCATACACCACCCCAGGGGCGTAAGATGCCTCTGGGGCCAACCGTGAACCGGGACAAGGCGCCCACGTCACGCAAGGATATTGCCATGCATCATGACACCCCCGAGACCCTTCGCATCATCCAGTGCCGCCACCAGGGCAGCGTCAGGGCCGCCCTGGTCGAAGGACCGGACCGTGTGCGACTGACCGACGCCGACACCTATACCCTGGCACGCCGTGCGCTGGCCGAGGGCAAGGGCCTGGCGACCACGCTCAAGGAAAGCCTCGGTGACGAGACCCTCGACTACGCCGATCTGGTCGCGAGCGGTCAGCTACTGCCGCCGCTGACCCATCCGGATCCCGCGCACTGCCTGGTCACCGGCACCGGCCTGACCCATCTGGGCAGCGCCGATACCCGCAGCGCCATGCACGCCGACTCGTCCGAAGCCGACGACGCCCAGCTGACCGATTCCATGCGCATGTTCAGGCTCGGCGTCGAGGGCGGCAAGCCCGCCGAAGGCCAGGTGGGCGCCCAGCCCGAGTGGTTCTACAAGGGGGATGGTGACTGCGTGGTGGCCCCCGAGGCGCCGCTGCCCTGGCCATCCTTCGCCGAGGATGCAGGCGAAGAGCCGGAACTCGCCGGGCTCTACCTCATCGATGATCAGGGCCGCCCCCATCGCCTGGGCTTCGCCATCGGCAACGAATTCTCGGATCACATCACCGAACGCTACAACTACCTGTGGCTGGCCCACTCGAAGCTTCGCGCCTGCAGTTTCGGCCCCGAACTGCTGATCGGTGAACTACCCTCTCATCTGGAGGGTACTTCGCGTATCACCAGAGACGGCGAGACCCTGTGGGAGAAGCCGTTCTTGACCGGCGAGGACAACATGGCGCACAGCATCGCCAACCTGGAGCACCACCACTTCAAGTACCCAGGTTTCCGTCGGCCCGGTGACGTCCACGTCCATTTTTTCGGCACCGCCACCCTGAGCTTCGCCGACGGTGTCAGTGTCAAACCGGGCGAGCGCTACGAAATCGAGCTACCGGCCTTCGGGCGTCCCCTGCGCAATCCGCTGGCGCCGCCCACCGAGGACGAAGAACAGACCAGCGTCACGCCGATGTAATCGACCGGCGACAGGCTTCGACTGTCCCGAACAATGACGACACGAGCATTGAACGCAGGTCGAGCCGGCGTTGACACTGGTACCAGACAGCAAACCGACAACCCCATCCCCGCAAGCGAAAAGGAGCCAACATGACTCTGGAAGGAAAGCAGCTGATCGGCAGCCAGGCCGTCGAGGCCAAGGGCGAGCCCATCCACGCCGTCAATCCGGCCACCGGTGAGACCCTCGAGCCTGGCTACAAGGCAGGTTCCAAGGCCGAGGTCGAGCGCGCCTGCGAACTGGCCTGGGCGGCCTTCGATAGCTACCGCGAGACCGGCCTCGAGGCCCGTGCGACCTTTCTCGAGACCATCGCCGAGGAGATCGAGGCGCTCGGTGACACCCTGATCGAGCGCGCCATGGCCGAGTCCGGCCTGCCCCAGGCACGTCTGCAGGGCGAGCGCGGCCGTACCTGCGGCCAGCTGCGCCTGTTCGCCTCGGTGGTGCGCGCCGGCGAATGGCTCGACGTGCGGCACGATCCGGCCCTGCCGGACCGTGAACCGATGCCGCGGGTCGACCTGCGCCAGCGCCA
>NZ_JAMXRY010000116.1:0-1988 GCF_024124525.1 Halomonas sp. OfavH-34-E
CCACAGGCCACCAGCAGCTCGGAGTCGGCGCGGGTGATGGTGCCGGGCGACTCTGGTGCGCCGCCATCGGCCGGCTCGGCCAGGTGGATACGTAGACGCTCATCGCCCAGCGCGCACCAGGTCACCGGCCAGGGATTGAAGGCGCGCACCCGGGCGGCCAGGGTCGCGGCGGGCTGGGCGAAGTCCAGCTCGGCCTCGGCCTTGCTGAGCTTGGAGGCGTAGGTGACGCCCTGTTCGGGCTGCGGCGTGGCGGAAAGCTCACCGTCGGCAAGTCGGTCGAGGGCCTCGACCATGGCCTTGCCACCGATCTCGGCCAGGCGATCGTGCAGTTCGCCGCCGGTGGTGGTGGGCAGGATCTCGGTGCGCCGGATGATCAGCATGTCGCCGGTATCGAGTCCCTCGTCCATCTGCATGATGGTGACGCCGCTCTCGTCATCGCCGGCCTCGATCGCCCGCTGAATCGGCGCTGCACCGCGCCAGCGCGGCAGCAGCGAGGCGTGGACGTTGAGGCAGCCCAAACGCGGTGCCTCGAGTACCGGCAGCGGCAGGATCAGGCCGTAGGCCACCACCACCATGACGTCGGCGTCCAGCGCCGCCAGGGCGCGCTGTTCGGCTTCGTCCCTGAGCCGCTCGGGCTGGTACACCGGCAGGCCGTGCTCCAGCGCCAGCGACTTGACCGGGCTTGGCGTCAGCTTGCGGCCGCGTCCGGCGGGGCGATCGGGTTGGGTATAGACGGCAATCACCTGGTGGTGACTGGCCAGCAGCGCCGAGAGACTCTCGGCGGCGAAGTCGGGCGTGCCAGCGAAGATCACGCGCAGCGATCGGGTCATGTTCAGGGCCTTGGCCGAAGAATGCGGAGACAATAGTAACGGAGACGGGCGAAACGACGAAGACCGACAACGTGATTCACGTTGTCGGTCTTCGTCGTAGGCGGTTGTGGGGCCGAGATGGCGGCGGCTTGAGGGCTGCGCAGCGGCTCAGGCGCCCTGTATCTGGCGATGACGCTTCTGCATCTTCTTCATCACCCGGTCACGCTTGAGCGGTGACAGGTAGTCGACGAACAGCACGCCCTCGAGGTGGTCGAGCTCATGCTGGATGCAGTGGGCCAGCAGTCCGTCGGCTTCGAGCTCGTAGGGCTCGCCGTCGCGTCCCTGAGCCTTCAGCTTTACCCGCAGCGCGCGCGGCACCTCGGCGTAGTACTCGGGGATCGACAGGCAGCCTTCCTGCATCGGTTCCCGTTCGTCCCCCAGCGGGGTGACCTCGGGGTTGATCAGCACCAACGGGGTGGACTGATCTTCGCTGACGTCGATCACGATGACTCGGCGATGCACGTCCACCTGGGTGGCGGCGAGGCCGATACCCGGTGCGGCGTACATGGTCTCCAGCATGTCATCGACCAGCTGGCGGACCTCGTCATCGACGTTTTCGACGGGCACTGCCTTGTTGCGCAGCCGCTCGTCGGGAAACTCGAGAATAGGGAGTCTGGCCATGCTGTGGTACCACCGTTATTCGTTCGGTTCGTGTTGCCCATTCTAGGACGACGCCGGGGGTGACCATAGTCGTTGGCGCCAATGAGCGTGATAGGTCGCTACTATAACATGCCAGAATCGCCGTCGCGCACCGCCTGGAGCCGAGACGGCGAAGACCGCCAAGGCGTGTCGCGCCTGCCTGCCTATACTGCCGGCACTCGGCCAGGGAGGGCTCTGTCATGGAACTTGGCTTCGCACGCTGGATGGCGTTGAACGCACTGCCTCAGGTGGGCCCACGACGGTTGGCTCGCCTGCGCCAGTTAAACCCTGACTGGCCCGGTGGCTGGCTGGCCCGGCTGCCGCCCGGGGCCGCGGCGGAACTGCGCTTGTGGCTGGATCAACCCAGACGCAGCCCGCTGACGGCGTTGATCGAGCAGGCCGAGGCGTGGCTGGCCGGCGACGGCGGGAAAGCGCTCAGCGCTGCCAATGGAGGCCGCCTCCATGAGCGGGCCGAGGCGC
>NZ_JAMXRY010000117.1:0-1859 GCF_024124525.1 Halomonas sp. OfavH-34-E
GCCGACCAGGCGCCGCCGGCCGCCCCCCAGCCGGCTGGCGAGCCCGCCGAAGATGAATCGCCGGCCTCGGCGCACAAGTTGGCCGAGGCGGAGGTGCCCGAACCTGCAAGCCCGCCAGCCGCCAACGCTGGCACCGGCCAGCGCGAGCACGCCGAGGTGATCGAGCCCAGCCGTCCCACCGGCCCGGCCCTGCAGGAAAAGCCCAGAGCGCCGGTGCAGGGTGGCAAGGGTGGCGAGAAGAAGGGCTGGTTTGCGCGCATGCGCGAGGGCCTTGGCAAGACTCGGGCCAACCTGAGCGACGGCCTGGCCGACCTGTTCATGGGTGCCAAGCAGATCGATGACGAGCTGATCGAGGACATCGAGACCCAGCTGCTGATGGCCGACGTCGGTATCGAGGCCACCAGCGAAATCATCGAGGCGCTGACCGATCGCGTCTCGCGCAAGGAGCTGAAGGACCCCGAGGCGCTGTATCGTGCGCTGCAGCAGGAGCTGGCCGCCATGCTCGGCGAGGTCAGCCAGCCCCTGAGCCTCGAGACCGCCGACGGTGGGCCCTTCGTCATCCTGGTGGTGGGCGTCAACGGCGTCGGCAAGACCACCACCATCGGCAAGCTGACCCAGCGCTTCCAGCGCGAGGGCAAGAGCGTGATGCTGGCGGCGGGGGATACCTTCCGCGCGGCTGCGGTAGAGCAGCTCAAGGTGTGGGGCGAGCGCAACAGCGTGCCGGTGGTGGCTCAGCACACCGGCGCCGACAGCGCCTCGGTGATCTATGACGCCGTGGCGGCGGCCCGTGCCCGTGGCGTCGACGTCTTGATCGCCGATACCGCTGGTCGCCTGCACAACAAGAGTCACCTGATGGAAGAGCTCAAGAAGGTCCATCGGGTGATGGGCAAGCTCGATGCGCAGGCGCCTCACGAGGTGATGCTGGTGCTCGACGCCGGTACCGGCCAGAACGCCTTGTCCCAGGCGGCCACCTTCAACGAGGCGGTTCCGGTCAGCGGGATCACCCTGACCAAGCTCGACGGTACCGCCAAGGGGGGCGTGATCTTCGCCCTGGCCAAGCAGCTGAAGACGCCGATCCGCTTTATCGGGGTGGGTGAGAGTCTGGATGACCTGCGGCCGTTCAAGGCCGAGGACTTCGTCGACGCCCTGTTCGATCGTCGCCCGAGTGACGCCGACGAATGATCGCCTTCGAGCACGTCGGCAAGCGCTATGGAGGGCGCTTCGAGGCGCTCTCCAATATCGATTTTCGCGTCTCGCGGGGCGAGATGGTGTTTCTCACCGGCCATTCCGGTGCCGGCAAGAGTTCGCTGCTTCGGCTGATCATGCGCCTGGAGCGACCCAGTCGCGGACGGGTGATGGTCGCCGGTCACGATATCGACAAGCTGCATCCCAGCCAGTTGCCGTTCTACCGGCGTCAGATCGGGGTGGTCTTCCAGGACCACCAGCTGCTGTTCGACCGCTCGATCTATCACAATGTGGCGTTGCCGCTGGAGATCCGCGGCCTGGCGCCGCGGGATATCGCGCGGCGGGTCCGCGCCGCACTCGACAAGGTCGGCCTGCTGCACCGCGAAAAGGCGCTTCCCATCGAACTTTCCGGCGGCGAGCAGCAGCGCGTGGGCATCGCCCGGGCGGTGGTCAACAAGCCCGCCCTGCTGCTGGCCGATGAGCCTACCGGTAATCTCGACCCTCAGTTGTCCGCCGATATCATGGGGCTGTTCGAGGACTTTCATCGCATCGGCACCACGGTGATGATCGCCAGTCACGATCTGGCGTTGATCGCCAGGCTGCGTCACCGCACCCTGCGCCTGAGCGAGGGGCGCCTGGTGGCCGACGAGGAGGCCGCATGAGCGCTCGCCATT
>NZ_JAMXRY010000118.1:0-1771 GCF_024124525.1 Halomonas sp. OfavH-34-E
GCGGTAGAGGAGCGTCGTGTAAGCCGATGAAGGTGTGTTGAGAAGCATGCTGGAGGTATCACGAGTGCGAATGCTGACATGAGTAACGACAAGGGGAGTGAAAAACTCCCCCGCCGGAAGACCAAGGGTTTCTGTTCGACGCTAATCGGAGCAGAGTGAGTCGGCCCCTAAGGCGAGGCCGAAAGGCGTAGTCGATGGGAAACGGGTCAATATTCCCGTACCTCACAGTATTGCGATGGGGGGACGAAGAAGGCTAGGTGAGCCAGGCGTTGGTTGTCCTGGTGAAAGCCGGTAGGCTGAGGATTCAGGTAAATCCGGATCCTTAAGGCCGAGAGGCGAGACGAACTGACTACGGTCAGGAAGTCATCGATGCCACGCTTCCAGGAAAAGCCTCTAAGCTTCAGATACTGTGAGACCGTACCCCAAACCGACACAGGTGGTCAGGTAGAGAATACCAAGGCGCTTGAGAGAACTCGGGTGAAGGAACTAGGCAAAATGGTGCCGTAACTTCGGGAGAAGGCACGCCGCATTAGGGTGAAGGTCCTCGCGACCGGAGCCTGACGCGGTCGAAGATACCAGGTGGCTGCAACTGTTTATTAAAAACACAGCACTCTGCAAACGCGCAAGCGGACGTATAGGGTGTGACGCCTGCCCGGTGCCGGAAGGTTAAGTGATGGTGTTAGCTCACGCGAAGCTCCTGATCGAAGCCCCGGTAAACGGCGGCCGTAACTATAACGGTCCTAAGGTAGCGAAATTCCTTGTCGGGTAAGTTCCGACCTGCACGAATGGCGTAATGATGGCCACGCTGTCTCCACCCGAGACTCAGTGAAATTGAAATCGCAGTGAAGATGCTGTGTACCCGCGGCTAGACGGAAAGACCCCGTGAACCTTTACTACAGCTTCACACTGGACGCTGATGTTGCTTGTGTAGGATAGCTGGGAGGCTTTGAAACCCTGTCGCCAGATGGGGTGGAGCCAACCTTGAAATACCAGCCTGGCATCATTGGCGTTCTAACTCAGGACCGTAATCCGGTTCGAGGACCGTGTGTGGTGGGTAGTTTGACTGGGGCGGTCTCCTCCCAAAGAGTAACGGAGGAGCACGAAGGTACCCTCAGCACGGTTGGAAATCGTGCAGTGAGTGCAAGAGCATAAGGGTGCTTAACTGCGAGACAGACACGTCGAGCAGATACGAAAGTAGGTTCTAGTGATCCGGTGGTTCTGTATGGAAGGGCCATCGCTCAACGGATAAAAGGTACTCCGGGGATAACAGGCTGATACCGCCCAAGAGTTCACATCGACGGCGGTGTTTGGCACCTCGATGTCGGCTCATCACATCCTGGGGCTGAAGTCGGTCCCAAGGGTATGGCTGTTCGCCATTTAAAGTGGTACGCGAGCTGGGTTTAGAACGTCGTGAGACAGTTCGGTCCCTATCTGCCGTGGGCGTTGGAGATTTGAGAAGCGCTGCTCCTAGTACGAGAGGACCGGAGTGGACGTACCTCTGGTGTTCCGGTTGTCACGCCAGTGGCATTGCCGGGTAGCTATGTACGGACGGGATAACCGCTGAAAGCATCTAAGCGGGAAGCCCCCTTCAAGATGAGATCTCCCTGAGGCCTTGAGCCTCCTAAAGGACCCAGCAAGACCAGCTGGTTGATAGGCCGGGTGTGGAAGCGCTGCAAGGCGTTGAGCTAACCGGTACTAATGGTCCGTGAGGCTTGACCATATAACACCCAAAGGGTTTTGGTCGATGATGTCTCGAATCAATTGACGGATA
>NZ_JAMXRY010000119.1:0-1621 GCF_024124525.1 Halomonas sp. OfavH-34-E
GTGCAGGAAGCAGGACTGGATGGCGGTGCAGGTCAGTCCCCGGGCAGTAACGCCGCCAGCAACAGCGAGACCACCGACGGCCAGTTCAAGAGCAGCACCGGCAACGATGACCTGGTGCGCTACGAGGCAAAGGACAAGGACGGCGACTGGGTCCCGATCAATGCCGATGGCACCACGGTCAGCGGCGAGTACGGCACCCTGACGGTGAACACCGACGGCAGCTGGTCGTACACCCTGACAAGCAGCGCGAGTCAGGACGACAAGGACAAAACGGGTCTGGACGACAGCCTGGCCGAGACCTTCGGTGTGCGGGTGGTGGACAGCGATGGCGATACCTCCGACCCGGCCAATCTCACTATCGACATCGGTGACGATGGCCCGAGTGCGGTGGCCGACACCACCAGCACCGCTGAGGACACGGCGGTCAGCTACAACGTGCTCAGCAACAGTGATGACACCAGCGATACCCAGGGCGCCGATGGCGCGACCCTGACCGCGGCCAGCGTGCAGGGCGGGGCCAGTGTGGGTTCGGTGAGCTTCGCGTCCAATGGCGAGATCACCTTTACCCCTGCGGATGGCTTCGAAGGTAAGGCGGTCATCGACTACACCCTCACCGACGGCGACGGTGATACCGCGTCCTCGACCCTGACCGTGACGGTGGCGGCCGACTCCACACCGACCATCGACCCGAGCGGCCCGGACGGTGATCCGGCGACTGACGATGGCGCCTATAGCGTGCAGGAAGCGGGGCTTGATGGTGGTGCAGGTCAGTCCCCCGGCAGTAACGCCGCCAGCAACAGCGAGACCACCGACGGCCAGTTCAAGAGCAGCACCGGCAACGATGACCTGGTGCGCTACGAGGTGAAGGACAAGGACGGCGACTGGGTCCCGGTCAATGCCGATGACACCACGGTCGCCGGTGACTACGGCACCCTGACGGTGAACACCGACGGCAGCTGGTCGTACACCCTGACAAGCAGCGCGAGTCAGGATGACAAGGACAAAACGGGTCTGGACGATAGCCTGGCCGAGACCTTCGGCGTGCGGGTGGTGGACAGCGATGGCGATACCTCCGCCCCGGCCAATCTCACTATCGACATCGGTGACGATGGCCCGAGTGCGGTGGCCGACACTACCAGCACCGCCGAGGACTCGGCGGTCAGCTACAACGTGCTCAACAACAGTGATGACACCAGCGATACCCAGGGCGCCGATGGCGCGACCCTGACCGCGGCCAGCGTGCAGGGCGGGGCCAGTGTGGGTTCGGTGAGCTTCGCGTCCAATGGCGAGATCACCTTTACCCCGGCGGCGGGCTTCGAAGGCAAGGCGGTGATCGACTACACCCTCACCGATGGCGACGGTGATACCGCGGCCTCGACGCTGACCGTGACGGTGGCGGCCGACTCCACACCGACCATCGACCCGAGCGGCCCGGACGGTGATCCGGCGACTGACGATGGCGCCTATAGCGTGCAGGAAGCGGGGCTTGATGGTGGTGCAGGTCAGTCCCCGGGCAGTAACGCCGCCAGCAACAGCGAGACCACCGACGGCCAGTTCAAGAGCAGCACCGGCAACGATGACCTGGTGCGCTACGAGGTGAAGGACAAGGACGGCGACTGGG
>NZ_JAMXRY010000011.1:0-105117 GCF_024124525.1 Halomonas sp. OfavH-34-E
ATGTGCTCGGTAACGACCAGTTCGGCGCCGATGGTCAAGGCGCGCTAACCGGTGCCACCGTTCAGGGTGGCGCGACCGTCGGTACCGTCGCAGTCAACCCGGACGGCAGCCTGACCTTCACGCCCAATCCCGGCTTCGTCGGCAACGCTACCATCGACTATACCGCCACCGACGGCGACGGCAGCACGGTCGGCGGTAGCCTCGATGTCGCAGTCGCCGATGGCGGCACTGGTCCCACCACCCCCGATAGCGATGGTGACCCAACCACCACCAACCCCACTGCTGTCGTTGACGAAGATGGCCTGCCTGGCGGCATCGCCGGTGGCGTCGGTGACGTGGCAGGAGAGAACACCGTCGCCAGTGGCACCTTAGGATACAGCTTTGGCACCGATGGTCCTGCAGCCAACGGTGCCTTCACCTGGCGCCTTGCCGGCCTGCCATCCGATCTCGAGACCGCGGATGGTCGTGCGGTAACGTTCACGCTTGGCAACGCTGGCAGCACCATTGTCGGTTTGGCCAGCGATGGTAGTGGCGGCACCGAGCAGGTAATCACCATCACCCTGACCGACCAGGCCTCGGGCACCTATCAGGTGACACTGCACCAGCCGCTCGAGCACTCCCCGGGCAATGGCGAGAACGATCTCGGTTTCTTCGCTGGTTACACCATTACCGATGCCGATGGCAGCCAGGCAAATGGCTTCCTTTCGGTGGTGGTCGATGACGATACGCCCCATGCATCCGATGCCCAGGATGGGCTGCTGGCCTCAGGCACAGTCAACTTTGGCGATATTGCGGGAGCCGATGGCATCAAGTCCGTGCAATTTGGTGCCGGACTGAACGGGGCGGAGGTCAAGAGTGCCAGTGGCGGGATGCTGCTCACGTCTAATGGCGAGAGCCTGACCTACCAATTGAGCGGTGATGGCAAGACGCTGCAGGCCAAGACCGCTGGAGGTGACGTGGCGTTCGAGGTGAGTTTGGCGGCGGATGGTTCTACCTACGAGGTAGAGGTCCTCGATGATGAAATCCGAGCATTTGACGGTACCAGCACGCAAATCAGTGACGGCAGCAAACACATTGTGTTTGAGTTCGGAGACAATGGTTCCGGATCCGGGCATCGCTTCGTCGGCTTTGAGGGAACCGAGGGAGCAGCCGATGTTGTGGCATCCGCCTGGACTTACAATGGGCCTCATGCGTCCTGGCTGCGAACTGACGGGGATACACAGCTGGCTGCGGGCCACGATGACCTGACGGGCTTCAACGAGTCGGTTCGACTCGATTTCGTTGACAACCTCCGTTTTACCAACACCGAAGCAAGCTGGGATAACCATCGCGGAATTACCTATATCCGCCAGTTTATCAATACAGAAGCAACTTTTGCCGATATCGAGATCAGGGCCATTTCTTCAGCTTCTGATGGCACCGACACGAGCGGACATCCGGTTGCCGTCAGCGGTCAGGTGCTGGACCTTTCAAGGAGCGATGTTCGCTTCCTGGATAGTGCCGGCAATGACATCACCTCGTCGGTGACGATTGAGGAAAATGCCGATGGCACCCTCAACGTGAGAAGCATTCCCGTCGGTGCTCAGCTGGTGCTTACGACCAGCGAGGCTTTTGAAGCGATCGAGTATCGCGGTTTGGATGGCACCCGGCCATTTTCTGTAGGGGACTTTGTCTACGCCGAAGCGGAGAATGCACCGACACTGGCATTGCCACTGGCCGTAACGGATAACGACGGCGATACAGCCGACGGTACTCTGGCGCTGGCTTTGCCGGATGGTGACCAGCTACTCGTCGGCGGCAGCGGCGATGACAGCACCACCGGTGGCAATGGTGACGACGTCATTCTCGGTGATGCCGGCGGCACCCATACCGTGCTCGAACCTGCGCAGAACCACAATGTGTCCTTTATTCTGGACGTGTCACCAAGCATGGGGCAGTTTCTGGAAAACGGACAATCACGCTTCAAGGTGGCCATCGAAGCGCTACGAGCCCAGCTTACCGAACTGGCTTCTTTCGAAGGATCGATCAATGCCCAGATCGTGACGTTCGCTGGTAAGGTGGCTAACTCGATCGAGTTCAATGATCTGTCAGTAGCGGATCTGGACGACATCAATGCCTACCTGGATAGCAGAGGGGTTATTTCTGGAACCAACTATGAGCAAGCCTTTGTTGTCGCCAACGATTGGATGACGTCTGTCAGTCAGGAGGGCTTCAACAACGTTGCCTACTTCATGTCCGATGGAGACCCCGTATCTCATAACGCGAACGGAAACATTGGCGTCACTGATACAGGGGAAGGAAACGTCACCACCCTAGGTGATATTGTCAACTCTCTCGAAGGATACGATCCGCTGGCCGCTATCAGTCGGGTAGAGGCGATCGGGGTAGGCGACGACGCCAACCTTGAGGTATTGAAGGTTCTTGACAACACCTCAAGTGGTGGGTTGAAGATGGTGCCCACTCCCCTGGATGCCGGTACATCGGTAGGCGATGCGGAATTTCTTGCCACCTTTAATACGGGAGACACGGGAAGACTCGCATCCATCGATAGTTGGGCGCTGCAGACGGCTGATGGTGGAGTGACCATCGACAGTAGCTCGATCGGCACCTATCTACGCATTCGGGACAATGGCACGGGTGATGGCAGCACGATCGTCACCAGTGACGCTTTCGTCGTGAATGAACCTGCCGGTGTCAACCAGTTCTATAGCGTGTCATTTAACTTCGTGACCGACACCGCAAACGACCTGGAACAGGAAGGAAATATAAACGACAACTTCTCCTGGGAGCTGCAGACGCAAAATGATGAGGGAGGCTGGGATGCCGTTGCCACGGGGTTAAGATTTCGCTCGGGCAATATCAACAATAGTACTACTCAGATTGTGGCCAACGGGCTGGAAGGAGGAACCTATAGGCTACAGTTCGAGGTGGAGAACGCTAGAGGGGAGTTCTTCACGTTGTACGTTCAGGATATCTCGCTCGATCTTCAAAGCTACACAGACGACCAGCTTGTGCCAGCCGGTGAGGTGTCCATGATTGGCACCCCCGAGGAGTTTGCAACGGCGCTGGACGGTGGCTCGTCCTTCGATCAGCCGGCGGATCTCGGCGATGACGTTCTGGCCGGCGGTGCCGGCGACGACGTAATTTTTGGCGACGAGATCAACCCAGCGGGTGTCGGAGGAGAGAGCGGAAGTGGCTTTGCCGGACTGGTCGACTACCTGACCACGCAGAATGGCACCGAGCCCACCAGGGATGAGACGGCCGTCTTTATCCGGGACAATGTCGATGCCTTGGCCAGCGGATCGCGCAGCGATGGTGGTGACGATCAGCTATCCGGTGGGGCGGGCGACGACATTCTGATCGGCGGCGGCGGAAACGATCTACTACTCGGTGGTAGTGATAGCGATCTGCTGATCGGTGGTGGCGATAACGATCAGTTGACCGGTGGTTCCGGAGCCGATGTCTTTGCCTGGGGGCTGGATGATGCCGGTAGCTCGGCCACGCCGGCACGGGATACCGTGACCGACTTCACCGTCGGCGAGTTTGGCGTCGATGCCGATGCCGATCGGCTCGATCTTGCCGACCTTCTCCAGGGTGCCGACGAGAACAACCTCGCAGACTACCTGCAGGCCAACCAGGACGGAGACGACACCGTGCTGTCCATCAGCAGCGAGGGTAACCTCGCCGCCGGAGGCGGCAACGCTGACCAGGTGGTCGTTCTGATCGGCGTTCAGATGGGAGCAGATGGGGACACCTTCCTGCAGAACCTGCTCGACGATGGCCAGTTGAAGGTCGACTAGGCGCTGTCCGAAAAGTCGACGAGCGAAGGTTAGACAAGGCAAAAATCGGTGAGAAAGCGCAGTTTACGGGGTGTAAATGAGCATTTTGATCCGATTTTTAACGCCGTATTACCGAGCGCAGGCACTTTTCAGACAAGCCCTAGGGCAACGGAGGGAAAACGGGATGGGCGGCCCGCCGCCCACCCATTGACAACAACCTGATGACAAGCATTAGAAAGAACTGAAAATAGCGTCGACAAGTATGACCAGACCCACAATGGCTGGCCATCTCGTTCAGCCGGCGCTCAAAGCCTGAGTCCTGTTGTGTACAGGGTTCAGGCTTTTCGTTTCCGCATGAGGCGTTCGTGGTTGTCGCCATGGGTACACTGGAGGCAAGCCTGCTGCGACGGTTCCATCGTGGCGAACGGATTCAGGTGAATAACCTCGGTCTTCAGGATTCAGACGTAGCTCTCCAATTCGCACCCCCAGAGCAGAAGCAACCTCCGCTTCTTCGACACGGCCGCAATCGATTTCTCCTCGGGTCTGGGCATGACCGCGTTGAATGTAGCCAGCAGCCTCCTCCTTTCGATCTTCAAGACAAGGCGCGATGTACGAGATCGATGCTTTTTCCTCTAGTACATTGTCACACCCGTCACTATCGATCCCTCTTATGACAATGACATAAAAACCTCTCATTCTTGACATTTTTGCTTCTGACGTCTGCCTATACCACTGATTGTATTACTACCAAAGCATCCCTCCCCTAACCAATAGCCACCCCTTCCCATTAGGATAGATGCAGACGACTGGGTGCGGGGATTCTTACTTCAGCATACTCTTCCTATTCGCCAGAGCGTCGGATTCCCTGCAAACACCCTTCATCACTTACCGGCAAGGATTTTTACCATGAAGTCTGGCTTGGATAGTTTCGTTGCCGCGACCATCCTGTCGCCCCCGTTAGAGGAAGGCGACGATATCAGCACGGTCGCCAGTGTGGATGAGGATGGGCTTCCCGGCGGCAATCTCGAAGGCCCGAGCGACCTTGGCGGGTCTGCGACGGTGGTCACCGGCACCATCCCCTACAGCTTTGGCAGCCTGGGAGCGGCAGATTTCGCGCCCTTCTCGTGGTCGTCCAGCGGCCTGCCGAGCCTGTCGTCCCAGGGCGAAGCGCTACACTATGTTGTTTCACCCAGCGGCAAGACCCTGGCAGCCAGGACCCTGGACGGCCAGACCGTCTTGCACCTGACCGTTACCGATATCGATATCGATACCGGGGCCTATCGCCTTGCCCTGCGCGCACCACTGGATCATCCCATCACAGGTAACGAGGATGACCTGGCCTTTTCGGTCAAGTACACCATTCGCGATAGCCAGAACAATCAGGCATCTGCCAGGGTAGGCATCGTGGTTGACGATGACTCCCCGACAAATACCATCGATTCACCCGTCGCCGTGGACGCTGGCGACAACGTGACCGGCTTCTGGCGCCAGCGCGGCGGCGCCGATGGCGTCGATTCCACCAAGGTGACCCTGGCCGGTAGCACCACCGAGTTCGACCTGGATCAACGCATCTTTACTCCACAGGGAAGCCTGACGGTCAACTCGGACGGCAGTTTCACCCTGAACGCCAGCCCCAACATCACCTCAGACACAGAGCTGGTCTTTCAGATTGTCACCACCGATGGTGATGGCGATAGCGTGGCAAGCGAGGGTCGCATCAGCGTCAATGCAGCACTACTGTCTGACGATCGCCCAACGACGCCCTTGAGTGATGGTGACCTTGCAACCTCATCGCCACTTGCCTTGCTCGATGAGGATGGCCTGCCGGGGGGCGAGCCCGGTGGAATCGGCGACATACCCGGCGAAGCAACCGTCGCCATGGGCAACCTCGGCTACGACTTTGGAGACGACGGCGCCGGCGACGTTGTCTGGGAAACCCACAACCTTCCTGATATCCGGTCCGGTGGCACAAGGATCGACTGGCAGCCAGGCGCTGAGGGCAAGCAGCTGACCGGACTCGACGCCGATGGCAGGACAGCACTTCACGTCGAGCTGCTGGACGTGGAGGACGGTACCTACCGCGTCACCCTGGCTCGCCCGCTGGACCATGGTGGGGTCAATATCGAGGACAATCTGGATCTAAGCTTTGGCTACCGGATCACCGACAGCGACGGCGACAGTGCCCTGGGTGAGCTGCTCGTGCGCATCAACGACGACTCGCCGGTGAAGGGACGATCAAACCAGGACACTCCCGCAGCCGAGCCACTCGATATCGCCGAGCTTCTCGATGACGGCGAGAGCGCTGGCAAACTCACTGACCCCGCCATCACTCCCATCTTGGCCGATGATCCGAGTCCCTCGCCGATAACGGCGCAGACCTCTCTCGATAGCGAAATGGCGCCAACGATCAAAGACGATCTGCGCACTCTGCTGGAGGATACGACGATCCCTGCCGATATCTAAGGCGTGCACCAGAAGTGCCTTGGCTCATCGACCTTTCGAATTGTGCCTGACACACAGTCAGACCGTGCCCTGCAAGCAGGTCAATCGAGCGGTCCGCTTCGGGAGCGCTTTCTGGCGAGCAGGGTCGGCAGTATCCAGCCGGCTCATCAGCAGCCTGAGGCCTCGCTCGAATTCGGCCTTGCCGCCGTAGGAAGGGTGACGCAGGGCGACGACCTCGCGCTCGGGAAAGGCAGCCTGAGCGGCCAGGGTGCCCTTTCGCCCTACCCCAGCCACCATCGTCGGCGTCGAGTGGGCAGCGACCAGCTGATCCAGCCGCCTGAGCCAGTCGATGCCTTCGCGCAACTCTGCTGCGCGTGGCGCGCGGTTGCTGCGCGGTCGCGCTATTTGATGGGGGTGGAAGGGAAAGGCGTTCCACACCAGCGGCGTCAGCCCAAGACGTGCGAAGCACTCCCAGGCGATGGTGGCGGTGGCTTCGCTGCCGCCCTCCGGTACCAGGGCGAGGTGCGGTCTCAGCGTCTCGATAAAGGGATGCTTACAAGAACGCAGTAGTGCCGGGCTCGACAACGGGATTCCGGTCTCGCCACCGCCCTTGAAACCCAGTGCTTCGGCCACCAGCAGCAACCTGGGCCGTCCAGCCGCGGTCGTTTCCCTGGCGTGTTCCTGGATCAGCTCGAGATAGGCCGTCAGGTTGTCGGCCAATGGTTTATCGCGCCAGGGATTGGCAACGTCTGGCCCATCTGGCCGCCTGCGCAATCGCCTGACGAATGAACGAACGGTGGTCCTGCCCAAGCGCCCTGCTCCGCTGCTGATCGATCATGTAAATGACGCGATGGGCCCGCACATCAAGGCCCTGAACGACGTCGGGGCGCCCAAAAGGCGCCCCGACGATCCGATAGTGCTTTGCCTTAGCGCTCGCGCAGTACCTTGAGCATACGCTTGAGCGGCTCGGCGGCGCCCCACAAGAGCTGGTCACCGACGCTGAAGGCGCTGAGGTACTCACCACCCATGTTCAGCTTGCGCAGACGACCCACCGGGATGCTCAGGGTGCCGGTGGCGGCAGTCGGCGTCAGCCCATCGATGGTGGCGTCCTTGTCATTGGGGATGACCTTGACCCACTCGTTGTGGCTGGCGATACGCTCTTCGATCTCGTCGAGCGGCACATCCTGCTTGAGCTTGATGGTGAACGCCTGACTGTGAGAGCGCATGGCGCCGATACGCACGCACAGACCGTCGATGGGGACCGGGCTGTCCTGGCGACCGAGAATCTTGTTGGTCTCGACGTAGCCCTTCCATTCCTCGCGGCTCTGACCGTTATCCAGCTTGGAATCGATCCATGGCAGCAGGCTGCCGGCGAGCGGCGCACCGAAGTTGTCGGTGGGGATGGCGCCAGTACGCATCGCCTCGGTGACCTTGCGGTCGATGTCGAGGATGGCGCTGGCCGGATCCTTGAGCTCGCTTGCCACGCTGTCACGCAGGCCGCCCATCTGGTTGAGCAGCTCGCGCATGTGCTTGGCGCCGGAGCCGGATGCGGCCTGATACGTCATGGAGGTCATCCACTCGATCATGTCCGCCTCGAACAACCCGCCGAGGCCCATCAGCATCAGGCTGACGGTGCAGTTGCCGCCGACGAAGGTGCGCGCACCGGCGTCGAGCTGGGCGTCGATCACCTTGCGGTTGACCGGGTCGAGCACGATGGTGGCGTCATCGCTCATGCGCAGGGTGCTGGCAGCGTCGATCCAGTAGCCCTTCCAGCCGGCACCGCGCAGGTCTTCATAGACCTTCTTGGTGTAGTCGCCGCCCTGGCAGGTGATGATCACGTCCAGCGCCGTGAGCGCCTCGATGTCGAAGGCGTCCTTCAGCGGAGGCACGTCCACACCCACGTCGGGGCCGGCCTGACCGACCTGGGAGGTGGTGAAGAAGACCGGCTCGATGCCGTTGAAATCTCCATCTTCCACCATCCGCTGCATGAGCACGGAACCCACCATGCCACGCCAACCGACGAAACCGACTTTCAACATGTGAAGTCCTCCAGAAATCGAGTGAGGCAATCATTATACAGAAACCGGCAGCACCTTTCAGATGCCACCGGCACAGTCAGGATGGGCGACGCCCGATTGCCGGGCGCCAGCACCACTAACAAAGGCGTTAAAGCGCCGCCAGCACCGCATCCCCCATCTCACTGGTGGACACCTGGCGGGTGCCCGGATAGGCGATGTCGGCGGTGCGCAGGCCCTGATCCAGCACCTTGCCCACCGCAGCCTCGATGCGCTCGGCCATGGCAGGCTCGTTGAGCGAATAGCGCAGCATCATCGCCACCGAGAGGATGGTGGCCAGCGGATTGGCGACACCCTGGCCAGCGATATCCGGGGCGCTGCCGTGGCAAGGCTCGTACATGCCCTGGCCGCTTTCGTTGAGCGAGGCCGACGGCAGCATACCGATGGAGCCAGTCAACATGGCGGCGGCGTCGGACAGGATGTCGCCGAACATGTTGCCGGTCACCACCACGTCGAACTGCTTGGGCGCGCGCACCAGCTGCATGGCGGCGTTGTCCACGTACATGTGCGACAGTTCCACGTCCGGGTACTCGGCGGACAGCCGCTCCATCACCTCGCGCCACAGGATGGTGACCTCCAGCACGTTGGCCTTGTCGACGCTGCAAAGCTTCTTGTCACGCTTGCGCGCCATCTCGAAGGCCACCCGGCCGATGCGCTCGATCTCGCTCTCGCTGTAGACGTAGGTGTTGAAGCCGACGCGCTCACCGTCACGCTCCTCGACGCCGCGCGGCTGGCCGAAGTAGATACCCCCGGTCAGCTCGCGCACGATCATGATATCGAGCCCGGACACCACCTCGGGCTTGAGGGTCGAGGCCTCGGCCAGCTGCGGATAGAGGATGGCCGGGCGCAGGTTGCCGAACAGCCCCAGCTCCTTGCGCAGCCCCAGAAGCCCCTTCTCCGGTCGCTTGGAAAGGTCCTCGATGGTGTCCCACTGGGGGCCGCCTACGGCCCCCAGCAGGATGGCGTCCGCCGCACGCGCCTTGGCCAGGGTCTCCTCGGGCAAGGGCACGCCGTGGACGTCATAGGCGCCGCCGCCTACCAGCGCTTCCTCCACGTCCACGTCGAGCCCCTTGGCCTTGAGCGCCTCGAGCACGCGGCTGGCCTGGGCGGTGATCTCGGGGCCGATGCCGTCACCGGGAAGGACAAGAATCTTGCGGGTCATGAGCTGGGGTTCCTGAAAGCTGGCAGAAAGATGAAGATCGAGAGAATCGTAAGCCCCGCCATCGGGCGGGGCCAGCTGTCGATGAGAGACAGGTCTACGCCTTGGCCGGCTCGCGGAACAGCCAAGGGCGAGCGGTGCGATGACGCGCCTCGAAATCGGCGATGGCGGCCTCGTCCTTGAGGGTGATGCCGATATCGTCGAGGCCTTCGAGCAGGCAGTGCTTGCGGAAGGCGTCCACCTCGAACTCGAGGATCTCTCCGCCAGGGGTCACCACACGCTGGTGCTCGAGGTCGATATCGAGACGGTAGCCCTCGTTGGCCTCGACCTCGGCGAACAGCCGGTCGACCTGCTCTTCGGGGAGAGTAATCAGCAGGATGCCGTTCTTGAAGGCGTTGTTGTAGAAGATATCGGCGAAACTCGGCGCGATGACCGCGCGGAAGCCAAAGTCCTCCAGCGCCCAGGGCGCGTGCTCACGGGAACTGCCGCAGCCGAAGTTGCGCCGTGCCAGCAGCACCTGGGCACCCTGATAACGCGGCAGATTGAGTACGAAATCCGGGTTCAACGGGCGCTGGCTGACGTCCTGACCGGGCTGGCCTTCGTCGAGGTAGCGCAGTTCATCGAACAGGTTGACGCCGAAGCCGGTACGCTTGATCGACTTCAGAAACTGCTTGGGAATGATCAGGTCGGTGTCGACGTTGGCCCGATCCATCGGCGCGACCAGACCCTCAAGGCGTTCGAACTTTTGCATGGCTCAGGCCTCCTGGCGAGCGGTGGTGGAATCAAACTGGCGCACATCGACGAAGTGGCCGGCGATGGCGGCAGCGGCGGCCATGGCAGGGCTGACCAGGTGGGTGCGACCACCGTAACCCTGACGCCCCTCGAAGTTGCGGTTGGAGGTGGAGGCGCAGTGCTCGCCGGCACCGAGCTTGTCGGCGTTCATCGCCAGACACATGGAGCAGCCGGGCTCACGCCACTCGAAGCCGGCCTCGATGAACACCTTGTGGAGCCCTTCCTCCTCGGCCTGACGCTTCACCAGACCGGAGCCCGGGACGACCATCGCCAGCTGGATGCTGTCGGCGACCTTGCGACCACGGGCCACCTTGGCCGCCTCACGCAGATCTTCGATGCGTGAGTTGGTGCAGGACCCGATGAACACCTTGTCGAGGCGGATATCGGTGATCTTCTGGCGCGGTGACAGCCCCATGTACTCAAGCGCCCGGGTGATGCCGGTGCGCGCGGTGTCGTCATCGGCCTCGGCGGGATCCGGGACCTCACCGCTGACACCGGTGACCATCTCGGGGCTGGTGCCCCAGCTGACCTGAGGCTCGATGGACGCAGCGTCCAGCGTCACCACCTTGTCGAACACGGCGTCGGCATCGGAGACCAGCTCGCGCCAGTCGGCCACGGCGGCGTCCCACTGCTCGCCGCTGGGAGCAAAGGGGCGCTCGGCCAGATACTCGATGGTGGTGTCGTCCACCGCGATCAGGCCGACCCGGGCTCCGGCCTCGATGGCCATGTTGCACACTGTCATGCGACCTTCCATCGACAGGCTCTCGATGGCGCTGCCGGCAAACTCGATGGCGTAGCCGGTGCCACCGGCGGTACCGATCTCGCCGATGATCGCCAATACAACGTCCTTGGCGGTGACGCCCTCGCCCAGCTCGCCTTCGACGCGAACCTGCATGTTCTTCATCTTCTGCGCCAGCAGACACTGAGTAGCCAGCACGTGCTCGACCTCGGAGGTGCCGATGCCATGGGCCAAGGCGGCAAAGGCGCCGTGGGTAGCGGTATGGGAGTCGCCACACACCACGGTCATGCCCGGCAGCGTCGCACCCTGCTCGGGGCCGACCACGTGGACGATGCCCTGGCGCGGGTCATTGATGCGAAACTCCTCGATGCCGAAGGCCTCGCAGTTGTCATCAAGCGTCTGCACCTGGATCAGTGATACCGGATCCTTGATCCCGCTGTTGCCCTCGGAACGCTCCTTCACGGTGGTCGGCACGTTGTGGTCCGGGGTCGCCAGGTTGGCGTCCAGCCGCCACGGCTTGCGCCCGGCCAGACGCAGACCTTCAAAGGCCTGGGGCGAGGTCACCTCGTGCAGCAGTTGACGATCGATATAGATCAGCGCGGTGCCATCGTCGCGCTCCTTGACCAGGTGCTGCCGCCACAACTTGTCGTAGAGTGTCTGGCCTGCCATGCGGTGTCTCCTCCGGGGGCTTGGCTCCAGGCGCCACGCTGGCGGTGGGCCTGTCGGTCGTTCTGAAGCCGCCCCTCTCGATTGATCGAAAACGGTCGTTTGCCGGTCCCGCGGGCCTTGCCCGGGGATGGGATAGGTCGAGTGTCGCGCCACTCGCCAATAAAATCAATTCATGTTATTTATTCAAACGATTCCCAAGTGGAATACATCATTACCCGGCAAATCGTCGCCACTTTCCCTCGTCATCCGCCCCGGGAGCACTGCCATGGATACCCAGAGCCTGCAGGCCTTTCTCGCCGTGGCCGACAGCGGCAGCTTCTCCCGCGCGGCGGAGCAGCTGCACCTCACCCAGCCGGCCGTCAGCAAGCGTATCGCCAGCCTGGAGGCACTGACGCGCGCCCGACTGTTCGACCGTATCGGCCGCCGCGTCAGTCTGACCGAAGCCGGGCGGCTGCTGCTGCCGCGGGCACGCCAGATTCTGGTCATGGTCGACGACAGCCGCCGGGCCCTGAGCAACCTGAGCGACGAGGTCAGCGGCGAATTGACCCTGGCCACCAGCCATCATATCGGCCTGCACCGGCTGCCGCCGGTGCTGGGCAGCTACGTCAAGCGCTACCCGGAGGTGCGCCTCGACCTGCGCTTTCTCGACTCCGAGCAGGCCTACCAGGGCGTGCTGGACGGCGATATCGAGGTGGCCCTGGTGACCCTGTCGGCCCACCCCGACCCTCAGCTTCGCGCCACCAGAGTGTGGGTCGACGACATGACCTTCGTTGCCGCCCCGGAGCATCCGCTCGCGCGGGAGAGCCGCGTAACCCTGGCGACCCTGTGCGAGCATGACGCCCTGTTGCCGGGCCCACTGACCTTCACCCGCCAGCTGATCCTCGAGCGCCTGGCCAGGCACGGTCTGACGCCGCGGGTGGGACAGTCGACCAACTATCTGGAAACCCTCAAGATGATGGCCACGGCCGGGCTTGGCTGGAGTCTGTTGCCCGACCCCATGGTCGAGCGGGACATCGCCAGCGAAAGACTGGTCCGGCTGGCCCTCGAGGAGCCTGCGATACAGCGCCCGCTCGGCTACCTGGTGCACCGCGACCGCACCCTGTCCAACGCCGCCCGCTCGCTGCTCGAATGCCTCGACCAGGAAGCCGTGGCAGACCCCGCCTCGCCTTGAGCGCACCACCACAGGGACGTCTGAATGACTCGCATGCCTCTCCCTCCACCGCGACACCGCCTGGCCGGCGCACTGACGTTGGCGGGCCTGCTGACGCAGATCGCGGGCCTGGGCCTCGACGGGCTGCCGAGCTGGAGCGTCAGCCTGCCCTTGTGGGCCGCCAGCCTGCTGATGTGGCCGGACATTCCCCGGCGCAATCAGTGGCAGGCCGGCGTGCTGGCGGTGCTGGGGCTTGCCTTTCTGGCGTTGGCGGTGGTGGGCTTCGACGCCACCCCCGACATCACCACCTTGCTCGATGGAAACGCCTTCGTGGTGGCCATGCTGGTAGGGGTGAGCTTTATCGCCTTGATCGGGCGCCCCTCGGAGGGGCCACCGAACAGCGAACCGGTGACCGGGCGCCGAGGTCTGGCCGGGACCTGGCTGGGGGTGCAGCTGCTCGGGGCCATCCTCAACCTGTCCGCGGTCTTCATGGTCGGCGATCGCCTGGAGCGCCGCGGTCGTCTGCTCGACGTTCAACTACTGGGGCTCAACCGAGGGCTTTCCAGCGCCGCCATGTGGTCGCCGTTCTTCGCCGCCATGGGCGTGGCGGTCTCCCTGGCTCCATCGCTTGAATACACCACGGTGCTGGCCGCCGGACTGCCGCTGGCCTTTGCCGGCGGCCTCTACAGCGTGTTCGAACTGTCACGCCGCTTCGACGTCAGCGAGGTCCCTGGCTTTTCACTGTCCCCCCGCAGTCTGCTGATGCCGGCCAGCGTGGCCGGACTGGTGATGGTGTTTCACTACGTCATCACACCGTCTCTGACCATCGTCAGCATCATCACCTTCCTGATGCCGACACTGGCGCTGGCCGCCAACCTGGCCAGGGGCGCTGCAGCGACCCGAGAACGCCTGGTACGTCACCTTCACTACCGACTGCCGGGCATGCGCGGCGAAATCACCCTGTTTCTGTGTGCGGGACTTCTGACCAAGGGACTCTCGATCCTGGTCGCCGCCGCCACCAACGGTGACTGGACGCTGTTTGCCGACTTTGGTGTGGGGCCCGCCATGCTGAGTTATGTGGCCATCGTTGCCAGCGCCATTGCCGGGTTGCACCCGATCATCGGCATCTCGGTGCTGGCCTCGATGCTGGATCTGGATGGCCCCCACCAGACCCTGTTCGGTTTCGTCGCCCTGGCGTCCTGGGGCGTGGGCACCGCCGTCGGCCCGCTGTCGGGCATCAACCTGTCACTGCAGGGGCGCTACGGGATCAGTGGCTATCGCATGATGAAGCACAATCTACACTACGCTCTGGTCATGTCGGCGCTGGTGCTGGTGGCGATCGCCTGCCTGGCCCAGGCCGTCTCGGCCTGAGCCGCACGCCAGACGATTGCCACCTGATATTGCGCCGACGGCGCGGTCGGCGGACGTCAGCCGACACGTCCAAAGTAGCGATGGCCGCATTGATGGCAGGGCTCGATGCGCTTGACCCCGTGCAATTCGACCACGGCGTCGCAGTGCACGCAGGACATGCGTCCCGGCGCCGCCAGTTCGCCGGCGGTGTAGTCGGCACGGGAGGCCTCAAGGTCGTCCTCGAGCTGCTCGCGCTCGATCACGCTGCGATCGGCGATCGACAAGAGCGAATCGACCACCTTGCGCGACAGGATGGTCAGGTCGATGCCGAGCCAGCTGGCCACGCCCTCGCCGCCGGCAGCCAGGTAGCGGCGCATGTCCTTGAGATCACGCTCGACCCAGGCCCTCAGCAGCGCCAGTTCGTCCTTGGTGTACTCCTCGAGCTCCGCCTCGAACTCCACGGCGTCGTCGAGATCCTTCTGCAGATTGTCCCAGGTGAGGTCCTCGGCCCCTTCCTTGAGCCGGGCCAGTACCCGCTCATAGCCGTCGCGCAGACGATGTTCGCCGGACGAAGAATGTTGATCACTCATGACGGTGTCCTCCTTGATGCAGACAAGGACCGCTCGGGGTAACCCGAACGGAACACTGGCGGCCCACCATAGCCGGACCCCGGGCTGCTGGGGTATCCTTGCGGGCATCATTGCCGCGCCGGTGACAGGGCCGCATCAACCTTGATTCTGCACAACCCTGCCGCCGGACGATACCCATACCCTGCGCGCCGCCTTGGGCGCGCCTTGATTGCAAGGTACTCGAAGACCGCGATGGACGCCCAGTACAAGCCCCACGAAATCGAACACGACGCCCAGCAGTTCTGGAATGAAAACCAGTGTTTCAAGGCGATCGAGGATCAGGATCGCGAGAAATTCTACTGCCTGTCGATGTTCCCCTACCCCAGCGGCAAGCTGCACATGGGGCATGTACGCAACTACACCATCGGCGACGTGGTCAGCCGCTTCCAGCGCATGCAGGGCAAGAACGTGATGCAGCCGATGGGCTGGGACGCCTTCGGCATGCCGGCCGAGAACGCCGCGATCAAGAACCAGGTACCGCCGGCCAAGTGGACCTACGAGAACATCGACTACATGCGTGCCCAGCTCAAGGCGCTGGGCTTCGCCTATGACTGGGATCGTGAGTTCGCCACCTGCGACAGCGACTATTACCGCTGGGAACAGTGGTTCTTCACCAAGCTGGTGGAAAAAGGCCTGGTCTACAAGAAGATGTCCACCGTCAACTGGGACCCGGTGGATCAGACCGTGCTGGCCAACGAGCAGGTCATCGACGGCTGTGGCTGGCGCTCCGGTGCGCCGGTGGAGCGCAAGGAAATCCCGTTGTGGTTCTTGAAGATCACCGACTACGCCGATGAGCTGCTGGCGGATCTGGACAAGGTCGAGTGGCCCGAGCAGGTCAAGACCATGCAGCGCAACTGGATCGGCAAGTCCAAGGGGGTCGAGCTGGCCTTCGACGTCGATGGCGACGAGCCGCTCAGGGTCTACACCACCCGTCCCGACACCCTGATGGGGGTGACCTACGTGGCGGTGGCCGCCGGCCACCCGCTGGCGATCAAGGCCGCCGAGGACAAGCCCGAACTCGCCGCCTTCCTCGAGGAGTGCTCCCACGGCGGCACCTCGGAAGCCGAGCTTGCGACCATGGAAAAACGCGGCATGGCCACCGGCTTCGAGGCCATCCACCCGCTGACCGGCGACCGTGTGCCGGTATATGTCGCCAACTTCGTGCTGATGGAATACGGCACCGGTGCGGTGATGGCGGTGCCCGGCCACGACCAGCGTGACTGGGAGTTCGCCACCAAGTATGACCTTCCGATCCGCGCGGTGATCGCCGACGCCGATGGCCAGGCCCCGGACCTGTCCCAGGGCGCCTGGGTCGAGCACGGCAGCCTGATCAACTCCGGCGAGTTTGACGGCCTCGACTTCCAGGCGGCCTTCGACGCCATCGCCAGCCGCCTCGAGCGCGACGGCCACGGCGAGGTCAAGACCAACTACCGCCTGCGCGACTGGGGCGTGGCCCGCCAGCGCTACTGGGGCGCGCCGATTCCGGTCAAGTACGGCCCCGAGGGCCAGACCGTGCCGCTCACCGACGACGAGCTGCCGGTGGCGCTGCCGCTGGAGGTCACCGTGGACGCTTCCGGCTCGCCGCTCAAGAAGATGCCGGCGTTCAGCGATCTGGGCGATGGCTGGACCCGCGAGACCGACACCTTCGACACCTTCATGGAGTCCTCCTGGTACTACGCGCGCTTCTGCTGCGCCGACAACCCGGAGGCCATGCTGGACGAGCGCGCCAACTACTGGCTGCCGGTGGATCTGTACATCGGTGGCATCGAGCACGCCATCCTCCACCTGCTCTACGCCCGCTTCTTCCACAAGCTGATGCGCGACTTCGGTCTGGTCGACTCCGACGAGCCGTTCCAGCGCCTGCTGACCCAGGGCATGGTGATCGCCGAGACCTTCTACCGCCCCGAGGCCAACGGCGGCAAGGAGTGGTTCAACCCCGCCGACGTCGAGGTCAAGCGTGACGACAAGGGACGCCCGCTCAGCGCCACCCTGATCAGCGATGGCCAGCCGGTGGAGATGGGCGGCATCGAGAAGATGTCGAAGTCCAAGAACAACGGCGTCGACCCCCAGGCCATGATCGATCGCTTCGGTGCCGACACCGTGCGCCTGTTCATGATGTTCGCCGCCCCCCCGGAGCAGTCACTGGAGTGGTCCGACTCCGGCGTCGAGGGCGCCCACCGCTTCCTCAAGCGGCTGTGGCGTCTGGTCGCCGAGCATCTGGAGGCCGGTACGCCGGCAGCGCTGGATGCCGCCGCCATCGCCTCGCTCGACGACGCCCAGCGCGAACTGCGCCGCAAGACCCACGAGACGATCAAGAAGGCCGGCGACGACATCGGCCGCCGCACCACCTTCAATACCGCCATCGCCGCGGTGATGGAGCTGACCAACGCCATCGCCAAGTTCGGCGATACCAGCCCTCAGGGCCTGGCAGTCAGCCGCGAGGCGATCGAGGCCTGCGTGCTGCTGCTGGCACCGATCACGCCCCACGCCTGCCACGCACTGTGGCGCTCACTGGGCCATGACGGCGCGGTCATCGATGCCACCTGGCCGGCGTTCGACGAAAGCGCCCTGGCGCGCGACAGCATCGAGCTGGTGGTGCAGGTCAACGGCAAGCTGCGCGCGCGCCTCGAGGTGCCCGCCGACGCCGACAAGGCCGCCGTCGAAGCGCTGGCATTGGCCAACGACAACGTCCAGCGCCATACCGACGGCAAGACCCTGCGCAAGGTGATCGTTGTGCCGGGCAAGCTGGTCAACATCGTCGCCAACTGACAGCTCGCGGCGGGCGTCTCGCCCGCCGCGTCAGACTGTCGGTGATACCAGGACATGATGCCGAAGGCTGTGCCTTCGGTTTTTCCCTCACGCTGGACAAGGAGTTCCCATGCAGCGTCGTCACTTCCTTGGTCTGACCCTGGCCTCCGGCGCCGCCCTGCTGCTCGCGGGCTGCGGCTTCCACCTGCGCGGCGTCGGCGGCGAGGTGCTGTCCCTGGACAGCCTGGCGCTCGACGGTGCCGACACCCCCTTCGCCGAGCAGTTGACCAAGCGTCTGGAAAGCCTCGGCACCCGCGTCGACGAGACCGCGTCGCTGCGTCTCAACCTGGGTGGCGAAGACGTCAGCATCCGTCAGGTCGGCGTGCTCGACACCGGCTCTCAGGACCAGCAACTGGTGCTGCGGATTCCCTACTCGATCCAGCGCGCAAGCGATGGCGCCTACCTGGCCGATCGCCAGGCGGTGGAGGTGCTCGAAGAGTTCTCGATCACCGACGACAACCTGCTGTCCCAGGATGAGCTACGCGCCGATGCCCTGGAAAACGCCCGCCGCGAGGCCGTACGCCAGATGATCGACCGACTGCGCGCCATCGAGGAAGTCTGATTCACCCATGAAGGTCTTTGCCGACAAGCTGCCGGACGCGCTTTCGAAGTCCGTGCCCCCTGTCATCATCGTCGCCGGTGATGAGCCTCTGCAGCACATGGAGGCCTGCGACCAGGTCCGGGCACGTGCGCGCGAGTCGGGCGTCGAGGAACGTGAGGTGCTCCACGTCGAGGCCAACTTCGCCTGGGGCCGCCTCACCGAGTCCGCGGCGAGCCTGTCGCTGTTCGCCTCGCGCAAGTTGATCGAGCTGCGTCTGGGCAGCGCCAAGCCGGGGCAGGAAGGCGGCAAGGCACTCAAGGAGTACGCCGAACAGGCACAGGGCAGCGACAACATCCTGCTGGTCAGCTGCGCCAAGCTCGACGCCCGCGAGCAGAAGAGCGCCTGGTTCAAGGCGCTCGACAAGCTGGGGCTGTTCGTTCCGGTGTGGCCGGTCGACCCTTCCCGCCTGGGTTTCTGGCTGAGGGACCGCGCCCAGCGCCACGGTCTGTCGATGTCGCTGGACGCCGCCCGGCTGCTGGGTGAACGCACCGAGGGCAACCTTCTGGCCGCCGACCAGGAACTGCAGAAGCTGGCCTTGATGCTTCCTCCCGGCGCTCAGGTATCCCCCCGTGACGTCGCCGGAGGGGTCGAGAACAGTGCCCGCTACGACGTCTTCACTCTGGTCGATGCCTGCCTGAAAGCCGAGCGCGAGCGCGTCCTCCGTATCCTCGCGGGACTGGCCGCCGAGGGTACCGAGCCACCGATCATCCTGTGGGCCCTGACCCGCGAGATTCGCACCCTGCTGTCGCTGCATCAGCACCTGGACCAGGGCCAGAGCTTCGAGCACGCCTGCAAGGCCCAGAAGCCTCCGATCTTCGACCGTCGGCGCCCCGCCTACCAGGAAGCCATCCGTCGCCTGCCACTCAAGCGTCTGCACAAGCTTCTGATGTTCGCCCAACGCCTGGACCTGTCGATCAAGGGCGCAGCGGACCTGCCGCTGGAACAGGGCATTCAGGACCTGGCGCTGACCCTCGCTGGCGGTCGTGGACTGCTGGCAGAAATGGCCTGGTCCTATCGCGTGGCGCCGTAGCCGACGATTCGTCTTCCTTGCTCTCGCATGATGTGGCCTGGCGTCCCCCCTGTGACGCCAGGATGGGATAGGTCAGCCCGGCCAATGGGGGTATGACCCCGCACTGCGGGTACTCTGCGCATAGAATAGGGCAAGCACCTGCATCATTACCCCTTGGGCGCCCAGCGCGTCTGGTCGCCAGCGACCGCGAGTGCCCCCATCATGACCCGTGTCTTCCCGCTGGTTCTGGCCGCCGGCGTCACCTTGCTTTCGACCGCCAGCGCCCTGCTGTTGCTCGGCTACCTGAGCCAGGTGCGCCAGCCCATGGGCGTTGTCCGCGATGCCCTCATCATCGAAACGGCACGGTCTCAGGAAAATGTGGCGAGCATCGCTTCACTCAAGCAGTTTGCCGGCATCGACAACTCGCCCCGGGCTCACGAGCTCACGCAAGTGGCCGATACCCTCCAACACCGTCTGCGGACGCTGGCGGGCACCGCCACGCGACTGCCCACCTCCCAGCGGGACAGCGTGGTCGGCTACCTGCAACGTGCAGAGCACTCGATCGACCTGATCGCTCCTTCGCCTCTCTCTGGCACCACCGCAGACATCACCGACACCTTGCCGGGGCTCGCTTCGACCATCGATGAGCTGGCCATCTATCTGATGGAGACCGAGTCGCACCAGCGAAAGCTCGATCGACGCCTGGCATTGGTGGCCACCGTACTGACGGGACTGGTACTGATGGTCGGCACGGTGCTGTTTGTCGCCCTGCTGCGCCTGGAACGCCACAGCAACGCGCTGCGCTATCTGGCGATGACCGACGACCTCACCCAGCTCTACAATCGTCGCCAGTGGCTCGACCAGGCCCCCCACCTGCTGGCCCTTCGGCGCCCGGCGGATAGTCCAGTGGCGCTGATGCTGCTGGATCTGGACAACTTCAAACGCATCAATGACGGCTACGGCCACCCCACCGGCGACAAGGTATTGAAGTCCTTCGGCGAGATGCTCAAGCGCGTGGCCAGGCGCAGCGATCTGGCGGCGCGTCTGGGGGGCGACGAGTTCGCCCTGCTGATGCCCCAGGCGGACGCCCGCAACGCCGAAACCGTCGGCGAGCGAATTCGCCACGAAACCGAGCACTTCGACCTGACCCAACCGGCGGCCGGCGCCAACCTTACGGTCAGTATCGGCATCGCCGTCTCAAGCCACGCCGATGACGACTTCTCCACCCTGTACCGGCGGGCCGACCAGGCGCTCTACCAGGCCAAGCATCAAGGACGCAATTGCATCCGCCTGGGCTAGAGAAACCAACAACCTGCATGAAATTCCTGTACCACCTTCGTTATACTCCTGTTGTCGCCAACGCATCCGGCGGGCAGGATGCCACTGGATGCATGTCGCCATCACCAAGGATCGAACAATTCCCGACACCATCAACAAGGAAGCCCCCATGACTTCACGACTGCGCCGCTTGCTGTGTACTGTTCTGATGCTGTGCCTGACCCTGGGTGCCGCCAGCGCCGGGGCCGCCACCTCGGTCCCGCTGGCCTCGACCAACGACGTGCTGGCCTCCCAGCAGAGCCAGGACGCCCGAGAACGCATCCATCAGGTACTGGCCCGCGATGACGTACGCCAGCAACTCGAACTCCAGGGCGTCGATCCCGGTGAGGTAGAGGACCGCGTAGCCGCCCTGTCCGACGCCGAAGCTCAGCAGATGGCCGACCAGCTCGACCAGATGCCCGCCGGCGCCAGCGTCATTGGCGTGCTGTTCGCGGTCTTCGTCATCCTGCTGGTCACCGACATCCTGGGTCTGACCGACGTCTACCCGTTCACCCGCTAAGGACATGCGCGTGATGCGCTCATTCGTCTCGAGCGCCCGCCTGGCGGGCGCTCTTTCGTTGGTGATGTGGCTCACGGCCTGTGCCAGCGCCCCCGAACTGGACCACAGCGTCACCGCTACGCTGCCCCAACGCCAGCTCCTCGAAGACGTCCCCTTTCACCCCCAGCGTGACTACCAGTGCGGCCCGGCCACACTGGCCATGGTGCTCAACCATGCAGGGGTCGACGTCGGCGTCGATCAACTGATCCCCGAAATCTACGTGCCCAGTCGCAAGGGCAGCTTCCAGCCCGAGATGCTGGCCGCCAGTCGCCGGCACGGGCGAATCCCGTTCACTCTGGCGCCACGCTTCGCCTCGCTGCTCGAAGAGGTCGATGCCGGCCGCGCGGTGGTGGTACTGCAGAACCTGTCGCTGCCGGCCTTCCCGCTGTGGCACTTCGCAGTGGTCAACGGGTACGATCTCGAGAGCGAAGAGGTATTGCTGCGCACCGGCGTTACCCGTCAGGATGCCACCGATTTCGGGCGTTTCGACGCCACCTGGCAACGTTCCGAGCGCTGGGCCTTCGTGGCACTGACGCCAGGAGAGCTGCCGGTGACGATTGCACCTGAGGCGGCCATCCAGGCCACCTCGGACTTCGAACGGGTCCAGGGACCAGAGCAAAGCCTGCCGGCCTGGCAAGCCCTGGTCGATCGCTTTCCCGAGGAGGCCATGGGGCACTTCGCGCTGGCCAACGCCTACCATGCGGCGGGCCAGCCTGACGCGGCCATCGACGCCTGGCGCAGCGCTGTCGCAAACGATCCGTCGCTGGCGCCGGCCTGGTTGAACCTGGGGCTCACCCTGGCGTCCCAAGGCGATGACGAAGGGGCTCGAGAAGCGCTCAGGCGTGCGGCTTCGCTTGACGGGCCCTGGCAGCAAGGCGCCAGGGAGGCGCTGAACGAACAGCAAGGAGGAGCTCGATGAGCTACGACATCGTGTTCAAGGGCGTCTACCAGGCGCCCGAGCCCGACGACGGCGCCCGAGTACTGGTCGACCGCCTGTGGCCCAGGGGACGCAGCCGCGAGTCCCTGGCGCTTACCGAGTGGTACCGGGAGGCCTCACCCAGCAATGCCCTGCGACGCCAGTATCAGCTCGAGGAGATCAGTTCCAGGGTCTTCGAGATTCGCTATCGCGGCGAGCTACGCGACCACCCCGACCGGCTGTATCCGCTGATGCGCCTGGCCCGGCGTGGCCGCTTGACGCTGGTGACCGCGGCGCGCGATGTCGACAGCACCCATCTGCCCGAGCTGCGCCAGCGCCTGCTCGAGGCACTGTACCAGGAAGATCAGGAAGACGCCCTGCCATCCTCGCCGCCTTGCTTTGCCCACGAGAGCGGCCACTAGAGCTCAGGCACCGGATCCAGCAGGCGCCAATAGTCCGACCCCAGACAAGAAAGGTGCCCAAGGGCACCTTTCTTGTCGGTCGTGCTGGCCGGCTCAGAACACCCGGTTGAGACCATTCTGGGCGGCCACCCGGTAGGCCTCGGCCATGGTCGGATAGTTGAAGGTGGTGTTGACGAAGTACTTCAGCGTATTCGCCTCCCCTTCCTGCTGCATGATCGCCTGGCCGATATGGACGATCTCCGAGGCCTGGTCGCCGAAGCAGTGGATGCCGTAGATCTCCAGGGTATCCTGATCGAACAGGATCTTGAGCATACCGACGGTATCGCCGGTGATCTGGGCGCGGGCGGTGTCCTTGAAGAAGGCATGGCCGACCTCGTAAGGCACCTTGGCCTCGGTCAACTCGCGCTCGGTGCGACCGAAGGAGCTGATCTCGGGAATGGTGTAGATCCCGGTGGGCACCTCGGTGACGTAGCGGAACTCCCGGTCCAGCAGCTCGTCGCAGGCGTTCAGCCCCTGATCGTAGGCGGCGCTGGCGAGACTCGGCCAGCCGACCACGTCTCCGGCGGCGTAAATGTGGGGCAGCGCCGTACGATAGTGCTCGTCGACCTGCAGCTGACCGCGGCCGTTGGCGGTGAGACCGATATTCTCGAGGCCCAGCTGGTCGGTATTGCCGGTGCGGCCGTTGGCCCACAGGAAGGCGTCGGCGCGCAGCCGCTTGCCCGACTTCAGATGCACCGTGACGCCGTTTTCGTCACCCTCGACGCGCTCGTACTCCTCGTTGTGGCGGATCAATACACCATGCTTGCGCAGATGGTAGGACAGCGCATCGCTGATCTCGTCATCGAGGAAGGACAAGAGGCTGCCGCGGTTGTTGATCAGATCCACCTTGAGTCCGAGCCCGGAGAAGATCGAGGCGTACTCACAGCCGATGACGCCGGCGCCGAAGATGATCAGGGTACGCGGGGTGTGCTGCAAACCAAGAATGGTATCGGAGCAGTAGATACGAGGGTGGCGAAAATCGATGTCCGCCGGACGATAGGGCCGTGACCCGGTGGCGATGATCACCTTGTCCGCTACCAGCTCTTCCTGGTTTTCACCACTGCCCCTTACCATCAGGGTGTGTTCGTCCTTGAAGCGTGCGATCCCGTGATACAGGTCGATGCGATTGCGCGCGTAGAAGTTGGTGCGCATGGACACCTGCTGATCGATGGTCACCCGGGAGCGTTCACGCACCTTGGGGAACGAGAACCAGCGCGGCTCGCCGATATCCCGGAACATGCTGTTGGTGTTGAACGACATGATCTGGCGGACCTGATGACGCAGCGCCTTGGAAGGGATGGTGCCCCAGTGGGTGCAATTGCCGCCGACCCGCGCCTGCTTTTCGACCACCGCGACCCGCTTGCCATGCTTGGCCGCATTGATCGCTGCGCTCTCGCCGGCGGGCCCGGTGCCGATCACCACCACGTCATAGTTGTGGACTGCCATCGTGTCTTCCTTCTCCTGGAAACCGACCCGGATGTGAGATGCCGGGCACTGCTTATCATGAGGACGGCGCCTCGAGAGGCGCCGTCATGGTCAGGGGGCGTCGATGCTGCCGCTCAGCGACGAGTCGCGTCGTAGCCCAGGTCCAGTCCGCGATTCTCGTCGGATTGGCGACGCTGACTGGTGGCGCGCTTCTTCGATTCTTCCTCGCACACCTCATCCTTGCCGCCGCAGATCTCGCAGCCGTCCTTCAGGCCAAGCTGGTTGAGCCCGCCGCAGGAGCCGGCGATGGGCTTGCGGCCAAGAATGACACCGATCGCCATGGCGCCGATGATCAGCAGCATGGCACCGAAAACGATAAGGTAGATGGTCATGATGGACTCCTCGCTGGATGGGGCAGGATAGCTCTGGTCACTTTCTCGCGAACACTTTGTCGCGAACACCATCGCCTGCCTTTCTCCCATTGGACAGCGGTTGGACAAGAGATATCCCTGGGCGGAACAACGAATGGCCGTCGCCATACGCCCGAGGCGTTGAAGGTACCGACTCGACAAGGTCCCGTGTCCTCCCAGGAGAGTCCGCGGGGCATTCTCGAGTCGGCGCGACAATTATGCCAGAACTCCTCTCGCGGCAAAATCACAAGGCGCACAAACCAACGAGCCCCGCACGGGGCGGGGCTCGCAAGGTGCCCTTGGGCACACGGACAGGCGCGTGATCAGCCGCCGAAGTCATCCAGCATGATGTTCTCGGGCTCGACGCCGAGATCCAGCAGCATCTTGATGACGGAGGCGTTCATCATGGGCGGCCCGCACATGTAGTACTCGCAGTCCTCGGGAGCCGGATGGTCTTTGAGGTACATGTCGTAGAGCACGTTGTGGATGAACCCGGTCGGCCCTTCCCAGTTGTCTTCCGGCTGGGGGTCGGACAGTGCCAGGTGCCAGTCGAAGTTCTCATGCTCTTCGGCCAGCTTGTCGTACTCTTCGTTGTAGAAGGTCTCGCGCCAGGAGCGTGCGCCGTACCAGAAGGTCATCTTGCGCTCGCTGTTCAGACGCTTCAGCTGGTCGAAGATGTGGCTGCGCATCGGCGCCATGCCGGCACCACCACCGATGAAGACCATCTCGGCGTCGGTGTCCTTGGCGAAGAACTCACCGAAGGGCCCCATCACCGTGACCTTGTCACCCGGCTTCAGGCTGAAGACGTAGGTGGACATCAGGCCAGGCGGGTGGCTGGAGTTGGGCGGAGGCGTCGCGATCCGGATGTTGAACTTGAGAATACCCTTCTCTTCCGGATAGTTGGCCATGGAGTAGGCACGAATGACCTCTTCGGTGTTCTTGTGCGAGACGTCGAACAGACCGAATTTCTCCCAGTCGCCGCGGTACTCTTCCTCGATATCGAAGTCGGAGAACTTGATGTCGTAGGCCGGTGCCACCAGCTGCACATAGCCGCCGGCACGGAAGGCCACTTCCTCGCCTTCCGGCAGCTTCAGGTTCAGCTCCTTGATGAAGGTGGCGACGTTGGGGTTCTCGATGACCTCGCATTCCCACTTCTTGACGCCGAACACTTCCTCGGGGACCTGGATCTTCATGTCCTGCTTGACCGGTACCTGACAGGACAGACGCCAGCCGACCTTCTTCTCGCGCAGGGTGAAGTGGCTTTCCTCGGTGGGCAGGATCGAGCCGCCGCCCTCCTCGACCCGGCACTTGCACTGGGCGCAGGAGCCGCCGCCGCCACAGGCGGAGGACAGGAAGATGCCATTGGCCGCCAGGGTGTTGAGCAGCTTGCCGCCGGCCTGGGTGGTCAGGGTGTTCTCGGGATCGTCATTGATCTCGATGGTCACATCGCCCGAGCTCACGAGCTTGGAGCGGGCCGCCAGGATCACCGCCGTCAGACTGATGACGATGATGGTGAACATGACGACGCCGAGCACGATGACTGTTGTATCAACCATGTCGGTTTCCTATTGCTAGGGTTAGGGCCTGCACCGAGGGCCAGAGCCCCCGGTGCAGGGCACTCAGAGCTGGATGCCGGAGAAGGACATGAAGCCCAGGGACATCAGACCCACGGTGATGAAGGTGATGCCCAGTCCCTGCAGGGAAGCGGGCACATCGCTGTACTTCAGTTTCTCGCGGATACCGGCCAGGGCGGTGATCGCCAGCGCCCAGCCGACACCGGCGCCCAGGCCATAGACCACGGACTCACCGAAGTTGTAGCTGCGCTCGACCATGAACAGGGTGCCACCGAGGATGGCGCAGTTCACGGTGATCAGCGGCAGGAACACGCCGAGGGCGTTGTAGAGCGCCGGCACGAACTTGTCGAGGAACATCTCGAGGATCTGCACCAGTGCGGCGATGACGCCGATGTAGGACAGCAGACCCAGGAACGACAGGTCGATGTTCTCGGCGCCGGCGATGCCGGTCCAGGACAGCGCGCCTTCCGCCAGCAGATACTCGAGGATCAGGTTGTTCACCGGCACGGTGATGGTCAGTACCGCTACCACGGCGATGCCCAGACCGATGGCCGAGGATACCTTCTTGGACACGGCCATGAAGGTACACATGCCCAGGAAGAACGCCAGTGCCATGTTCTCCACGAACACCGAGGCAACGAAAAGGCTCAGATAGTGTTCCATGTTACACGGCCTCCTTCGGCTGGGTGTTTTCCTTCATCACGAACTCGTTGTCCTCGACCTGCTCCGGGTTGAGGCTGCGCAGCACCCAGATGATCAGACCGATGATGAAGAAGGCGGACGGCGGCAGCAGCAGCAGGCCGTTGGGCACGTACCAGCCACCGTTCTGCACGGTTTCCAGGATGGTCACGCCGAACAGGCTGCCGGAGCCGAACAGCTCGCGGAAGAAGCCGACGGTCATCAGGATGAAGCCGTAGCCCAGACCGTTGCCGACACCGTCGAGGAACGACAGCGTCGGGGTGTTGGTCATGGCAAAGCCTTCGGCGCGGCCCATCACGATGCAGTTGGTGATGATCAGACCGACGAATACCGACAGCTGCTTGGACATCTCATAGGCAAAGGCCTTGAGGATCTGGTCCACCACGATCACCAACGAGGCGATGATGGTCATCTGCACGATGATACGGATGGAGGACGGAATGTGATTGCGGATCAGCGAGACGAACATGCTCGAGAACGCCGTCACGAAGATCACGGCCAGACTCATGACCAGCGAGACGCTGAGGCTCGAGGTCACCGCCAGCGCCGAACAGATACCGAGGATCTGCAGGGCGATGGGGTTGTTCTTGAAGATCGGCGTCAGGATGACGCCCTTGGGAGTCGGTGCAGACATCGTCAGGCTCCTTCGCTGTCGTCAGAGGGGCTGGCGTCGGCGCTGGCCTGGCTGTCCACGCCATCGCGGAAGCGCGCCAGGTAGTGACCGAAGCCTTCCTCGCTCAGCCAGAATTGCACCAGCTTGGTCACGCCGCGGCTGGTCAGAGACGCGCCGGACAGGGCGTCGACCTCGGTGGACTCGCTGGCACCACCCTTCACCAGCTGGATGGCCGGCTCCATGGTGTCGCTCGAGGCGTAGATTTCCTTGCCTTCCCACTGCGCCTTCCAGCGCGGGTTGTCGACCTCGCCACCCAGGCCAGGTGTCTCGGCGTGGGAATAGAAGGTGATCCCGCCGATGGTGTTGCCGTCACCCTGTACAGACAGGTAGCCGCGCATCAGGCCCCACAGGCCCTGGCCACGAATCGGCAGCACGATCTGCTCGGGGTTGTTCTCGTCACCGACCAGATAGATGGTGGAGTACTGCTCCTGACGGCCGAGACCGGCGATGTCCTTCTCCCCGGACAGGGTGCGCGACTGGGCCGGATCCTTGGCGGCCTGGAAGCCGTCATAGGTCTCGGGATCGACCTCATCGGTGTACTCCCCGGTGTCGAGATCGACGACCTTGGCGGTCACCGCCTGGGAGAACTCCTTGCCGACGTCCATGCCCGGTTCGTACAGGTCGGCCACGGCCAGGATGTTGGACTTGCGATCCAGCTCCTGGTTGCGCTCCTGGCGCGCCTTGAGTCCCACCGCCGCCGTCGACACGATGATCGAGCAGACGATACACAGGGAGAAGGCGACCGTCAGGATCTTCTTGATGGAGTTGTTACCTTGTGCCATCAGGCGGTCTCCTCGGCCACGACAGCGGTGCGCTTGGCGCGACGCTTGATGTTGGCCTGAACAAAGAAGTGATCGATGAGCGGCGCGAACAGGTTGGCGAACAGGATCGCCAGCATGATGCCCTCGGGGAAGGCCGGGTTGACCACACGGATCAGTACCGTCATCACACCGATCAGGGCGCCGAAGATGAAGCGACCCGGGTTGGTCATGGACGCCGACACGGGATCGGTGGCCATGAACACCATGCCGAAGGCGAAGCCACCCACCACCAGATGCCAGTACCAGGGCATGGCGAACATGGCGTTGGTGTCGGAACCGATCAGGTTGAGAATGGAGCTCATCGCTACCATGCCGAGGAACACGCCGGCAACGATCCGCCACGAGGCGATCTTCATGCCGATCAGCACCACCGCCCCGATCAGGATGGCAAGCGTCGAGGTCTCACCCACGGAGCCGGGAATGAAGCCAAGGAAGGCGTCCCACCAGCTGTACTGGTCCTGCAGTGCGGCCATACCGCTCTGATAGGCGGTAGACAGCGGCGTAGCACCGGTGAAGCCGTCAGCGGCGACCCACACGGCATCACCGGAGATCTGCGCCGGATAGGCGAAGTACAGGAAGGCACGACCGGTCAGCGCCGGGTTGAGGAAGTTCTTGCCGGTACCACCGAAGATTTCCTTGCCGATCACCACACCGAAGGTGATGCCGAGCGCCACCTGCCACAGCGGGATGGTAGCCGGCAGGATCAGGGCGTAGAGCACGGAGGTGACGAAGAAGCCTTCGTTGACCTCGTGGCCGCGCTTGATCGCGAACAGCACTTCCCAGAAGCCACCGATGACGAAGGTCACCAGGTAGATCGGGAGGAAGTAGGTAGCGCCCAGCACGAAGTTGGACCACAGGCTGCCGGCATCGTGGCCACCGGCGAAGGTCAGCAGGATCATCTCGCGCCAGCCGCCCATGGAGTCGTAACCCGCGGCAATGGCCTCGTTGGCCTGCCAGCCAGCGTTCCACATGCCGAAGAACATGGCCGGGAAGGTGCAGAACCACACCGTGATCATCATGCGCTTGAGGTCGATGCCGTCACGCACGTGAGCCGTGGTCTTGGTCACGCTGGGAGGCGCATAGAAGATAGTGTCCACCGCCTCGTACAGCGGATAGAACTTCTCGTACTTGCCACCCTTGTGAAAGTGCGGCTCGAGATTGTCGAGTGTCTGTCGAATACCCATCATCAGGCCTCTTTCTCGATCATGGTGAGGTTGTCACGCAGGATGGGACCGTACTCATACTTGCCCGGGCACACATAGGTGCACAGCGCCAGGTCTTCTTCATCCAGCTCGAGGCAGCCGAGCTCCATCGCCGACTCGATGTCGCCGACGATCAGCGAACGCAAGAGCTGCGTGGGCATGATGTCCAGCGGCATCACCTTTTCATACGCACCCACCGGCACCATGGCGCGCTCGGAGCCATTGGTCGAGGTGGTCGGCGCATAGTTGCGCAGGCCCTTCAGGCTCGACAGGTAGATACCCAGTACCGAGTGACGATTGGCACCCGGCGACAACCAGCCCATGAAGGCACGCTTGTTGCCCTCTTCCAGCAGGGTGATCTGGTTGTGGAAGCGGCCCAGGTAGCGCAGGCTGCCTTCGGCGGTGAAGCCGGAGAACACGCCTCCGCTGATGACGCGGGTGTCATCGGCGGACTTGATCTCGTGATCCAGCAGCTCGTCAGTGCTGGCACCCACACGGGTACGCACCAGACGCGGACGCTCGGCACGCGGGCCGCCTACGGCGACCACTCGGCTCAGATCCAGCTTGCCTTCACTGAACAGCTTGCCGAAGGCGATCACGTCCTGATAGCCGATGTGCCAGACGCGACGCTGCAGCGACACCGGGGAAAGGAAGTGAATGTGGGTACCGACCAGGCCCGCAGGATGGGGACCGGCGAAGCTCTCGTGGTGGACGCCCTTGACCTTGGTGCCCGGAATCTGGGCATCGGTGGCGGTGCACAGGAACACCTTGCCCTCGGTCAGTCGTCCCAGCACCTTGAGGCCGTCCTCGAACGCCTCGGCCTGCTCGTTGATGACCAGCGACGGATCGGCGGCCAGCGGCTGGGTGTCGATGGCGGTGACGAAGATGTCGGTGGGTACGGCGTCGGGCGCCGGGGTACGCGAGAACGGGCGAGTGCGCAGCGCGGTCCACAGACCGGACTCCACCAGTTGGTCGACCACGGTCTGACGCTCGAGGGACTCGAGCGCATCGCGGCCATGGGCCGTGAAGGACTCGGCCTCGGCGCTGTCGTCGACCTCGATCACCACCGACAGAAGCCTGCGCTTTTCCCCGCGATTGATCGCCACTACTTCACCCGAGGCCGGCGAGGTAAAGCGCACGCCCTCGATCTTCTTGTCGGTGAACAGTAATTGGCCCAGCTTGACCTTGTCCCCCTCCTTGACCTCCATGGTCGGCTTCATGCCGATATAGTCGGTCCCCAGGAGCGCCACGTGGCGCACCGGTCGCGCATCCTCGATACGCTGCTCCGGCGCTCCCGTGATGGGGAGATCCAGGCCTTTCTTGACTTCGATCATAGACTCGCCCAGTTGATGGATCGTAGATAATGGACGGAGGTTCGGTGGAAATGAGAGGAATTCTTGTTATAAGCCACGCATCACCAGTCACGCCGAGGCGACATCGAACCACCCCGAAAAATCCCCAGCATTATAAAGACAAGCCAGTGGATTGACCACATGATCGAACGTCGCAGAACTGCGTGATTCTGCAAAACCGCTTCCATCCCAAACAGAAAAACCCCTTGCCAAACAAGGTTGGCAAGGGGTATTCGAGCTACCTCAACGCGAGACTCTCGCCCCGCTCGGCACGGACTAGGCGTGACGCGGCAGCTTACAGAAGGCCACGTTGGAGATCTGCTGCAGGATACGAATCACCTGGCAGCTGTAGCCGAACTCGTTGTCGTACCACACATAGACCACCGCGTGGCGGCCCTGGGCGATGGTCGCCTTGGCGTCGACGATGCCGGCGTGACGGTTGCCGACGAAGTCGGTGGAGACCACCTCCGGCGAGTCGACGAAGTCGATCTGCTTCTGGAAGGCCGAGTCGATGGACATGCGGCGCAGGTAGTCGTTGAGCGACTCGGCGTCGGTCTCGCGCTCGAGCGACAGGTTGAGGATCGCCATCGACACATTGGGCGTGGGCACGCGGATGGCGTTGCCGGTCAGCTTGCCACCCAGCTCCGGCAGTGCCTTGGAAACCGCCTTGGCAGCACCGGTCTCGGTCAGCACCATGTTCAGCGGTGCGCTGCGTCCGCGACGGTCACCCTTGTGGTAGTTGTCGATCAGGTTCTGATCGTTGGTGTAGGAGTGAACGGTCTCGACGTGGCCATGCTCGATGCCGTATTCGTCGTTCATCACCTTCAATACCGGCACGATGGCGTTGGTGGTGCAGGACGCCGCAGAGATGATGCGATCATCCTGGGTGATGTCGCCATGATTGATGCCATAGACGATGTTTTTCAGGTCGCCCTTACCCGGAGCGGTCAGCAGCGCCTTGGACACGCCCTTGCACTCCAGGTGCTGACCGAGGCCAGCCTCGTCGCGCCAGATACCGGTGTTGTCGACCACCACGGCGTTGTTGATGCCGTAGGCGGTGTAGTCCACATCGCTCGGCGAATCGGCGTAGATGACCTGGATCACGTTGCCGTTGGCGGTCAGGGTGCGGGTCTCCGGGCACACGCTGATGGTGCCGTCGAAGGGACCGTGAACGCTGTCACGACGCAGCAGGCTGGCGCGCTTTTCCAGATCCTTGGCGATATCGCCACGACCGCGCACCACGATGGCCTTGAGGCGCAGCAGGTTGCCGCCACCGGCCTTCTCGATCAGCACGCGGGCCAGGATCCGGCCGATCCGGCCGAAGCCGTAGAGCACAACGTCCTTGGGCTCGCCATTGCCGGCGTCAGGATCGTGACAGTCGACGATCTCGGCCAGCTGCTCGCGCATGAACGCCAGCGCATCGCCACCGCCCTGCTTCTTGAATGCCACACCCAGCTTGCCCACATCGACGTGAGCCGGCCCCAGATTCAGCTGGGTCATCGCCTGCACCAGCGGGAAGGTATCCTGCACCGACAACTCGGTACCTTCGATCTTCCTGACGAAACGATGGTCCTTGAGGATGCGGATGACGCTGCGGTTGAACAGCGAACGTCCGAACATGGTGGTGACCACGTTATTGCGACGATACAGGCTGCCGATCAGCGGGATCATCTGCTCGGCCACGGCCTGGTTGTCGTGCCATTGCTGGAAGACGATATCGGGTTGCTGGCTCACGAGAGACCTCTAAGTCTGATGGGGAAACGAGCGTATTATCAGCCCCCCCCTTGAAAGGGGCAATGACTGTATGGTCGCACCTCCTGTAGGCCCGTTACACAAATCGCGGTTTGACTACATGAGCGAGATCGGGCTGGTATGATGCCTGCTCGACCTCTGAACGCCAGCGAAACGACATCCTCTATGCCTACCTTTTCGCCGCTCGATCCGCCGCATCCCCAGGGCGCCCGTGACACCCTGTACCTCACCACGCCCGCCGGCAGCGCCAGCGCCCTGGCGCTTTCGCGCCTGGCTGCCGACGCGCCACTGCTGGTGATTACCCAGGATACCGCCGAGGCACTGAGGCTCGAGAACGAACTGGCCTTCTATGCCGACGTGCCGGTACTGCCCTTCCCCGACTGGGAGACGCTGCCCTACGACAGCTTTTCGCCCCATCAGGACATCGTCTCGTCGCGGCTGCGCACCCTCCGGCATCTGCAGGATGGTGTGCACGGCATCGTGCTGGTACCGATCAATACCCTGATGCAGCGTCTGCCGCCCGTGGACTATATCGCCGGACGGGTGCTGACCCTGGAGGTCGGCGCCACCCTGCAACGGGAGACCTTCCGCGAACAGCTGTCACGGGCGGGCTACCGGGCGGTGGAGACCGTCTTCGAGCCGGGTGAATACGCCCTGCGTGGCGCCCTGATCGATCTCTTTCCCATGGGCAGCGACCATCCGCTGCGCATCGACCTGTTCGACGACGAGATCGACACCCTCAGGAGCTTCGACCCCGACACCCAGCGCAGCCTCGACAAGGTCGAGCGGATCGACCTGCTGCCGGCGCACGAGTATTCGCTGTCACGCTCGGCCATCGCCTGCTTTCGTGAAGGCTTCGAGACCCTGTTCGACGTCGACCCACGCCAGTGCCCGCTTTATGTCGATGCGCTGAAGGGCATCCCCTCACCCGGACTCGAGCAGTATCTGCCGTTGTTCTTCGAGGCCACCGCTTCACTGTTCGACCATCTTCCCGCGGATACCCGCGTCGCCCTGATGTCCGGCTGCCGCGAAGCCGCCGAGCACCACTGGCAGGCGATCACCAGCCGCTACGAAAATCTCGGCGTCGATCCGACCCGCCCCCTGCTGCCGCCCCACCGTGCCTTCATCCCGGAAGCGGAACTGTTCGGGCTGATCAAGACCCACCCCAGGGTCGAGCTGACGGCAGACAGCGAGCATCCCCACGCCCATCCCTCGGATGCCAGCGACGCCCCCCAGGTGGCGATCAATGCCAGGGCAAAGGATCCGCTGGCGGCGCTCAGAGGCTTTCTGAACGAGCACGCAGAGCGCCGGGTGCTGTTCGTGGCCGAGTCCCGTGGGCGTCGGGAAGCGCTGGAGGAGACCCTGGCCCCCGCTACCGGTGCACTGGACGCCGCGGACGGATTTTCCGACTTCCTCGCCGGCAGCTCTCGCCTGGCCATCGCCGAGGGGCAGCTCTCCAGCGGCCTGTCGCTCGGCTCCCCCGCGGTCAGTGTGATCACCGAGACGGAACTGTTCGGCGAGATCGTGCGCCAGACCCGCCGCCAGGCCAAGGCCACCGACGACAACGAACTCGCCGTACGCCATCTTTCCGAACTCAAGGTCGGCGCCCCGGTGGTCCACCAGTCCCATGGCGTCGGCCGCTACCGCGGGCTGGAAACGCTGGAAGCCGGCGGCCAGGCGGCCGAATTCGTCAGCCTCGAGTACGCCGACGGCGCCAAGCTCTACGTGCCGGTGGACAGCCTGCACCTTATTTCCCGCTACGCCGGTGCCGACGATGAACTGGCACCGCTGCATCGACTGGGCTCGGAACAGTGGGAAAAGGCCAAGCGCAAGGCCGCCGAGAAGATCCGCGATACCGCCGCCGAGCTGCTCGACATCTATGCCCGCCGCGAGGCCCGGGAAGGCTTCGCCTGTGCCGCCCCGGATGAAGAGTACGCTCGCTTCGTCGCCAACTTCCCGTTCGAGGAGACGCCGGATCAGCGGGTCACCATCCAGGCGGTGATCCAGGACATGACCGCACCGCGCCCGATGGACCGTGTCGTCTGCGGCGACGTCGGCTTCGGCAAGACCGAGGTCGCCATGCGTGCCGCCTTTCTTGCGGTACAGTCCGGGCGCCAGGTGGTGGTGCTGGTGCCGACCACCCTGCTCGCCCGCCAGCATTTCGAGAACTTCCGCGACCGCTTCGCCGATACCGCGGTGGATATCGAGCTGTTGTCCCGCTTCACCAGCAGCGGCAGTCAGACGGACACCCTCAAGCGCGTTCGCGAAGGCAAGGTCGATATCGTCATCGGCACCCACAAGCTGTTGTCTCGGAAGCTCGACTTCCCGGAGCTGGGGCTGGTCATCATCGATGAAGAACATCGCTTCGGCGTGTCCCAGAAGGAAAGGCTCAAGACCCTGCGTGCCGAGGTCGACGTACTGACCATGACCGCAACGCCGATCCCGCGAACCCTCAACATGGCCATGAGCGGCATCCGCGACCTGTCGATCATCGCCACCCCACCGGCCAGACGCCTGTCGGTGAAGACCTTCGTCCAGCAGCGGGAAGAAGCCGTGATCAAGGAGGCGATCCTGCGCGAGATACTGCGCGGTGGCCAGGTCTATTACCTGCACAACGAGGTCAAGACCATCGAGACAGCCGCCGAGAAGGTCCGCGAACTGGTGCCCGACGCCCGCGTCGCGGTGGCCCATGGGCAGCTGCCCGAGCGCTCGCTGGAGCGGGTGATGTCCGACTTCTATCACAAGCGCTTCAACGTGCTGGTGTGCTCGACCATCATCGAGACCGGCATCGACGTGCCCAGCGCCAACACCATCATCATCGAGCGTGCCGACAAGTTCGGACTGGCCCAGCTCCACCAGCTGCGCGGCCGGGTAGGCCGCAGCCACCACCAGGCCTACGCCTACCTGCTGGCGCCGCCGCCTCGCTCGATCACCCGAGATGCGGTCAAGCGCCTCGAGGCGATCGGCCAGGCCGAGGACCTGGGCGCTGGCTTCACCCTGGCCAGCCACGACATGGAAATCCGCGGCGCCGGCGAACTGCTGGGCGACGAACAGAGCGGCCAGATGGAGGCAGTGGGCTACAGCCTCTATATGGAGATGCTCGACCGGGCGGTGAAAGCCATCCGTGAGGGCCGCACCCCGAATATCGAGGCACCGCTGCAGGAAGGCGTCGAGATCAGCCTAAATCTGCCGGCGCTGATTCCCGACGACTATCTCCCCGATGTCCAGCAGCGTCTGGTGATGTACAAGCGCATCGCCAACGCCGACAACGAGGCCGAGCTCAAGGAACTGCGCGTGGAGATGATCGATCGCTTCGGGCTGCTGCCCGCCCCGGTCAAGACGCTGCTGCGCCAGACCCGCCTCAGGCAGCGCGCCGAAAGGCTCGGTATCGTGCGCCTGGAGGCAGGCGCCGAACGCGGGCGCGTGCTGTTCGGCGGCCAGACCGCGGTGGATCCGCTGACGCTGGTGGGGCTGATCCAGGGGGCGCCGGAACGCTATCGACTGGAGGGCGCCGACACCCTGCGCTTCCAGGCCGATATGGCCGTCGAGGAGACCCGCTTCGAGGCCGTCGAGGCGCTGCTGGACCAACTCAATCGAAAGACTCAGGCGGCCTGAGCCATCCCTTGCAAGGGACTGGCGCAACGCCGCATTAGCGGGCAATCTATGTACATAGGACACCGCAAATTCCGGCCGGGTAATCCCCGGCTTTCACCCATTATCGAGACTGCTGCAATGACTTCGACTTCACTTCGCCGGCCACTCGTCCGCCTCGCCACCCTGTGTGGCGTTGTGGGCGCGCTGGCGGCACCTCTGGCGGCGGCCGACGACCTGCCCCGGGGCCACTACCTGCTGCCCGAAGAAGGCGACCTGATCGGTGAGGTCTACACCGTCGAAGCCGACGAGGAAGACACCCTCATCGATATCGGACACGAGCACGGCATCGGCTTCAACGCCATCACCCGCGCCAACCCCGACATCAGCATCTGGTATCCCGGCGAGGGTACCGAAGTGACCATCCCGGCCCAGTTCATCCTGCCCGATGCACCGCGCAACGGTATCGTGGTCAACGTGGCCGAGATGCGCCTCTACTACTACCCCCCGGCCAAGGAAGGCGAGCCGCGTACGGTGCAGACCTACCCGATCGCCGTGGGCCGCATGGACTGGAAGACGCCGCTGGGCTCCACCACCATCACCCAGATGGTCAAGAATCCGTCCTGGTATCCTCCTGCCTCCATTCGCCGCGAACACGCCGAGGCCGGCGACCCCTTGCCCGGCGTGGTGCCGCCCGGACCCGACAACCCCATGGGCACGCGCAAGATGCGCCTGGGCATCCCCGGCTACCTGATCCACGGCACCAACAAGCCCGAGGGCGTCGGCATGCGCGTCACTCACGGCTGCATCCGCATGCTGCCCGACGATGTCGAGAATCTGTTCGATCAAGTCGCGGTGGGCACCCGTGTCCGACTGGTCAACGAACCGCTGAAGCTCGGCTGGTCCGACGAGCACCTCTATGTCCAGGCCTACCCCTACCTCGACGAAGAAGAAGGCGCGCCGATCGAGGACATGACCGCCGCTATCGAGGAGGTCGAGGCCGCCGTCAAGGACAAGGACTACGATGTCGACTTTGCGCGCCTGCGTAGCGCCATGGAGACGCCCAGCGGCCTTCCGGTCGCCATGCAGACCACCACCCCGGCAGAACCCAAGCCGCTGCCTGGCAGCCTCTATGACCATATCGAGTTGATCGCCGACGAGCCTGCCCTGCTGGGACAGGTCAGCCACGAAGGCTGAACCGGCGACCACAGGCACCACATCAAGCACGTGACGTGCACGGCGCCCCGACAGGGGCGCCTTTTTTTGGCGCCAACATTTCCAGCGGGGGCCTCGCCGGCATGGTGGCGACACCATGATCCAGCTCAAGCGACGCATCCGCAGCAGTCAGCCGTCAGGCAGAGGAGAGGCAGCCGTCAGGCGACAAGCGACAGGACAGGCAGCCGTCAGGCAGAGGAGAGTCAGCCGTCAGGAGACAAGCGACAGGACAGGCAGCCAGACCGGCAGCCGTCAGATGAAGGAACAGGCAGCGGTCAGACGATTGGCTGGCAGCTCCCGCCCACCATCAATCGTCATGCAATGATCACACGCCACAAACGACTGAGGCCCCACCTTTCGGTGGGGCCTCAGCCTATCGTTTCATGACCTGGACGACCTGATTTCGATGAAACCCTGACGTCCTGTCGGTCAATCCCGCGAACGGGATGCGAAACGATTACTTGCGCATGGAGCGCTCGAACATGCGGTTCATCTCTTCGCGGTTCTGCTGAGACAGCTGCAGGGCCGCTTGAGCGTCACGCTGTGCCTGGTTGGCAGTGTTCTGAGCCTGAGTGGCGATGCTGCGAGCTTCTGCAGCGTCGGCCTGAGCGGACTCAGCGGTCATGCGGACTTCTTCCAGAGCGCTGGAAGAAGCACAGCCAGCCAGAACGGCCAGAGAAGCGGCGGCGGCGGTCAGCTTCAGGGTAGTCTTCAGAGTCATGGTGTTCTCCTTGAGTCTTCCTTGGTACTGCGTTGGTGACAGTAACATACCCGATCAGGGTATGTATCCATCAGGCTTCCTGCAAAGGCAGGCCTTTCTTGCAGCGACTTGTGCTGCTAAGCACAGGAGTCAAACGCTGTTTTATAATACACAACGGCGCTTGTCCATAGTCTTGAACGTCCCTTGCGCCCCTAAAGACTAGCGGATGACGACGCGAGTGCCAACATCAATCAAGCCGGAAAGTTCCCGAATTTCATGATTGGTCACGGCGACACATCCGTTGGTCCAGTCAAAGTTGCGATGGATGTCCATGTCCCCATCGCCGACTCCGTGTATGCCGATATAACCGCCCAGGATCGTCTGCTGGGGCGGGCTACGATGCCGGCGATAGTAGTCGAAATAGTCGTCGTAATCCTGCTGACTGTACAGCCCCGTCTCCAGCGCCATCCTGGCGTGGGTGGGCGTCGGATAGTCCAGGCCGATGAAGATGTCGAACTTGCTGTCGAAGTTGAAGCGATTGACGTGGAACTCGCCTCTTGGCGTGGTCTTGTCGCCCATGACCCGCTGGGACTTGGCGCCCCCTCTACCGACCGAAATCGGTGAGTATCGAGCCAGCTCCACCCCCCCGCGATACACCGTCAGGCGAGAGTCCTGGTTATCGATCAGGACCCAGATCTCGCTGGAGGAGTCCGGGACAATGGCACGGCGAAGCTGGTCCTCTACCATGTCCATGCTGGCACTGACACCCAGAGGGAGTAGCAGCATGGCACCAAGTATCATTTGGATGAAACGGCGACGTTGACTCTGGGCGAACATGGATAAACTCACTGTGAATAAACGAAAACATCTGTGACGCAGTGTAATCCCGATTCTGCGGAACTTCACGCGGAACCTGGCCGATTTCACGGCAGGCAAACGAGCTCTGTCGCAGCTATCAAACGACGGCGCACAGAAGCGTCGCCGGCCGACGACACTCTGCCTTTACCATTCCTCACTGGTCTGGCGTAAGGCGGCGATCTCGACCTTGGCCGCCTCGAGGCAATGCTGCAACTCCTGCCCCAGATCCGCCTGCCGGTCCACGGCAATTACCCCGGACAATGCCGGCGAGCGAGGTCGACTCGCACCTTCATCGCCATGCAGCGCCTCGAGATGACCGATGACACGGTATAGCCAACTGCTGCCGTCGCGGGCCAGCTCACGTAGCCGATGAACCTCGGCCACGGCGGGTGGGTCATCACCCAGCAACAGGCTTCGCCAGTCATGTTCCGCCAGATGAGCGTGCTCGCAGACGTCGCGCAGCAGGGCGTCGATCGCCAGCTCGAACAACGCCAGGGCGCCCTCCTCGCTGGCCCTCTTTCTGGCGCCCTGGTGCTCGTCATCACCCGGCGCCACGTCCAGCAGCAACTGCGCCTGATACAACAACTGATTGGTGCGGGCCCGCGGTGTCACTTGCGCTTGTCCTCCACCACCCACTTGTTACCGTCCCAGCTCGCCTTCCAGCCACTGGCCTTGCCATTGTCGCCGTCGGTCATCACGAACTGCTCCTTGAGCTTGCGCGAGAAACGAATTTGAGCCGGGCGCCCATCCGGGTCCTGGTCCGGCGCATCGAGCAGGTGGTGGTACTTCTCCGGCAGCTCGGCGGCGTGGGGCTTCAGTTCCTTGACCAGAGGCGGACGGGTCTCCCGGTTCTTGGGAAACTTGCTGGCGGCCAGGAACAGCCCGCTGGCGCCATCGCGCAGCACGTAGTGGTCTTCCACCTTCTGGCAGGCCAGTTCCGGCATCGGAATCGGATCCATCTTGGGCGGAGCTACTTCACCGTTGCGCAACAGCTTGCGGGTATTCTTGCAGCTGTCACTGGTGCAGCCGAAGTACTTGCCGAAGCGCCCGGACTTGAGCTGCATCTCGGAGCCGCACTTGTCACACTCGATGACCGGGCCGTCGTAGCCCTTGATGCGGAACTTGCCCTGTTCGATCTTGTAGCCGTCACAGTCGGGGCTGTTACCGCAGATATGCAGCTTGCGCCCTTCATCGATCAGGTAGCTGTCCATGGCGGTGGAACACACCGGACAGCGTTCCTTGGCACGCAGGGCATCGGTCTCGGCTTCTTCGCCGGCATCGGCGGCGACAGCTTCTTCACCCGGCAGCAGGTCGATGGTGGTCTTGCAGCGCTCCTTGGGCGGCAGGTTGTAGCCGCTGCAGCCGAGGAAGACACCGGTCGAGGCGGTACGAATCTGCATCTTGCGCCCGCAGGTGGGGCAGTCGATATCGGTGGGTACCGGCTGATTTGGCCGCATCCCCTCGTCGCTCTCGGCCTTGGCCAGCTCCCCGCGAAACTCCTGATAGAAAGCGTCGAGCAGCTCACGCCAGCTACGCTCGCCCTCGGCGATCTCGTCGAGGCTATCCTCCATGCGCGCGGTGAAGGAGTAGTCCATCAGGTCGGGGAACGACTCCTTGAGTCGCTCGGTGACGATGTCGCCCAGCTTCTCGGCGTAGAACCGTCGGTTCTCGAGCTTGACGTAACCACGATCCTGGATGGTGGAGATGATGGCGGCGTAGGTCGAGGGGCGACCGATGCCGCGCTTCTCCAGCTCCTTGACCAGGCTGGCTTCGGTGTAACGGGCCGGCGGCTTGGTGAAGTGCTGCCTGGGGTCCAGCGCGTCGAGGTGCATCGGGGTGCCCTCGCCCAGATCCGGCAGCGCCTGATCCTCTTCCTTGCGCCCCATGGGGGTCATCACTCGGGTGTAGCCATCGAACTTGAGCACCCGGCCCTTGGCCTTGAGCTCGTAGCCGTCCACCACCACGCTCAGGGTCGACGACAGGTATTCCGCCGGGGTCATCTGGCAGGCGACAAACTGCCGCCAGATCAGTTCGTACAAGCGCTCGGCATCCCGCTCCATGCCCGCCAGGTCGGTCGAGCGACGGGACACCTCGGACGGCCGGATGGCTTCGTGAGCCTCCTGGGCGCCTTCCTTGCTGGAATAGCGGTTAGGGGCTTCGGGCAGGTAGCGATCGCCGAACTCCTCACCGATATAGTCACGCACGCTCTCCACTGCCTCGCGGGACAGGTTGGTCGAGTCGGTACGCATATAGGTGATGTAGCCCGCCTCGTAGAGCCGCTGGGCCAGGGTCATGGTCTTCTTCACCGAGAACCCCAGCCGGCCACTGGCGGCCTGCTGCAGCGTCGAGGTGATGAAGGGGGCGTTGGGCTTGGACCGGGTCGGCTTGTCTTCCCGCGAGGTGATCGCAAGACTGGCCTTGCGCAGCGCAGCGATGCGCTCGAGGGTCTCGCTCTCGCTGGTGGGCCTGAACGTCTTGCCATCCTGACGTACCAGCTCGAAGCGGATGGCCTCGCCGTCCGGCGTCACCAGGTCGGCATGAACGTCCCAGAATTCCTCGGGCACGAAGGCGCGAATCTCGCTTTCGCGCTCGCTGATCAGGCGCATGGCCACCGACTGGACACGACCGGCCGAGAGCCCGCGGGCTACCTTGGCCCACAGCAGCGGCGACAGCATGAAGCCCACCACACGATCGAGGAAGCGGCGAGCCTGCTGGGCCTCGACCCTGGGCATGTTCAGCTGACCGGGGTCGGTGAAGGCTTCCTGGATGGCATTCTTGGTGATCTCGTTGAACACCACCCGGCGATAGCGTTGCTCGTCCCCACCGATGGTCTCGCGAAGGTGCCAGGCGATGGCTTCCCCTTCGCGGTCCAGATCGGTCGCGAGATAGACGGTGTCGGCTTTCTCCGCCAGCTTCTTGAGCTCGGCCACGACCTTTTCCTTGCCCGGCAGGATCTCGTAGTTGGCCTGCCAGCCATGGTCAGGGTCGATACCCATGCGTCGTATCAGCTGGCTATGCGCCTTCTGCTGCTTGTAGACCGCCTTTTCCTCAGCCGACATCTTGCGCGTCGCGGCCGCCTGGCGAGCCCGCTCCTTGGGATCGGAAGCCGCCTTGCCAGAGCCGCTGGTCGGAAGATCACGGATGTGACCCACGCTCGACTTCACGATGAACTCGTTGCCGAGGTACTTGTTGATCGTCTTCGCCTTGGCGGGCGACTCGACGATGACCAGAGACTTGCCCATAGTACTCCACAGTAGTCAGGGCGCCGCGCTCCTTGGCGAACGCCAGTATGTGCCACTCCCGCCGATGGTGGACGGGAAAAATGCGCTTACCCTAACCCAGCGCCGAACGTCGCGCCAGTCACATCGGTTCGAGCCCCAGGCAGGCTAGACGCATGCCCAGCCGTTTCCCCACGACTGACGCCCTGGCGTCCACCTGACATCGCCAAGAGACTAGCCCTTACCTCGACGGCCGACAAGCCGCCCCTCAGAACCGACTTGCCCCTGCACGAAGCAGGGGCAAGCGGAATGGTCGATGTCTCACACTCGATCATCGAAGGCGGTCAGGCGCTTGACTAGCGCTTGCGCCGCTGCCCTCGGGGCGATCCAGTGCTGCGCCGACGGGTCGCTGCAGGCGCCTTCTCGGCGTCATTGCCTCCCTCGCGAGAGGCTGGCGTGGCGGCCTGGGCAGCCTTGGGCTCGGCCTCAGCCACAGGCTTGGTCTCGACCTCAGGCTTGGCCTCAGGTTTGGCCTCAGTTTTAGCGTCAGCCGCCGGTTTGGCCTCGGACTTGGCCTCGGACTTGGCCTCGGACTTGGCCTCGGACTTGGTCTCGGGCTTGGCCTCAGGTTTAGTTTCAGGCTTCGCTTCGGCAGCCGGCTTCGCCTCGGTCCTCGCCTGGGCCTTTGCCGCAGGCGCATCAGCAGGCTCGGCGTCGGCCTTGGGCGCGGCCTGGGCCTGCCCTTCGACGCGGGAAGCTTCGCTTGCAGATTGACGAGTGCCGCGCTTGGCTGACGTGCCGCTAGCCGGCGACGTCTTGGCGCTGCTGTTACCACTGGCCCCACCACTGCGGCGGGCCGTACGACGCGTTGCCGGACGGGCCTTGCCAAACAGCGCCTTGATACGCTCGAAACGAGCGGCGGCGTGCTCGCTGAGCTCACCGCTGGCCGCCAGTACATGCTCGATATGCTCGATATGGCCGTCGATCGTCTTGGCATCGAGCCCCTTGAGCAGCTCGGGAATGGCCTCCAGCGCAGCCTCACGATCCTGCTTCAGGATAAAAAACTGATCGCGCATCAGATGCTTGAAGTCTTCCAGCCGCAGCTCCGGCTCAAGCTCGCTGCGTGACGCCTGCAGGCGGCGGAAATTGCGGCCATCGGTAGCAGGAGCACCACCCAGCACGAAGATCACCGAGCGCATCACGGCCTCGTGGGCGCCGCCTTGCGCCACCTGCTCGCGCACCTCCTGCTGGCGACGCTGGATAAAGCGACGACGCTCCGGCTCGGAGCCAGGCACCTGACGCTCACCCTCCACGGCGCCTTTCAGCCCCACCAGCGACTGCAACAGCGGCTGACCGTAGAGGTCAAGGAAGGCCTTCTCGAGGGCGCGATCGCGCAGTACCCGCCAGGCATCCAGACTCCGCGAGATCAGGCTCGACCCGATGTCCTCATACACTCGGAAGATGTTGTCATCACCGAGTTCATGACGATGCTTGCGCACCGACTCCGCCATCACCGGCAACGACGACATCATCGGATTACGATCGGACAGCAGGCGATAGCCCATGCGATTGGGGTGCATCTTGCGCATCCAGCGAGCCGACTCGGGTGTCGACACGGCACGAATCCAGGGTTGCAGGAACTGACGATAGAGCCCCAGATTGATCTCCGAGACCCTGGCCACCGTGGCGAAACGCAGCTCGTCCTCGGGGCTATGCTTGACCACCTGATTCAGGTCGTCGAGGTCCCGGGTAGAGAACTCCAGCAGGTAGTCCCGCTCGATCAATTCGGCGTCGGGCCGCTCGCTGGCCTTGGACACGGTGGTCTCGTAGAGCCCCGGCGGCAGCACGTCGATGTAGTCCATGTTGGCGGTGAACTCGGCGTGTTCCTTGCGCGAGACGCTGCCGGAAACGAAGATGCCGAGGTGGCCGGTCTTGTCATGGACGCAGTAGACGATGGTCTGCTCGTTGGCGATGATGTCGTCGACGCCGTCGTAGAGATCACGCACCCAGCCAAGCGCCTGAGGCGGCGGCGTGATGTCATCACCTTGTGAGCAGAACACCACCACCGGGGAGCGCACGTTGCGAAGATCGATACGGCGCCCGTCGGACGTCACAAGCTGGGCCGTGGACAGGCGATTGCCGACAAACAGGTTGTCGACGATGTACTGGATCTCTTCTCCACCCAGCACCACATGGCCGCCCCACCAGCGCTCGAACTGAAGATAGCGATCGGCTTCGGTATCGACATGGGCGTACAGGTTGTACTGCTTGTCCCACCAGGTGTTGGCCGGATTGAGGCGTTCGAAGTTCTGCACCAGCCAGGCCCCGTCGAACAGGCCATCGCCCATGTCCGAGAGCATATGGGTGGCCCAGCTGCCGCCGGTCATGCCGCCGGTATAGCGCATCGGCGCCTTGCCGCGCTCCCCGGCCCAGTAGGACAGCGGTGCACCGGCGATCAGGATCGGTCCGAACAGCTCGGGCTCGAGCGCTGCCGCCATCATGATCTGCCAGCCCGCCTGACAGTTGCCCACGACCATCGGTTTTTCGCTATCGGGATGCAGCTCCGCGACGTGGCGCAGGAAGGTGACCTCGGCTTCAACCACGTCCTCGACCCGCTGCCCCGGGACGGGATAGGGCATGAAGGCGATGAAGTAGCAGGGATGGCCGGCGCGCAGTGCGATACCGATCTCGCTGTCGGGCTTGAAGCCACCGATACCCGGGCCATGCCCGGCGCGCGGGTCGACCACCACGAAGGGGCGTGCCAGTTCATCGGTCTCTACACCCTCGGGCGGGTGCACGCGCAAAAGCTCATAGTTGACGGGGCGAGGCAGGGTCTCGCCTTCCATCACGATGTCGGTATCGAAGCCAAGTACGGTGGGGCGGGTCTTCTCGATATGTTCGAGGTATTCGTTGCCGCGCTGGCGCATGACATCCCAGTAGAGGATGCTGCGCTCGACGCTGTCACGCCAGTAGTCGGCCGCGGCACGGCCGAAGCCGAAGGGGTCGAACAGTGGAGCAAAGGGTTCCGCCAGCGCGAACAGGGGCGCGGTGGCGCTTGGCATCAACGCATTCATATAGGCTCCCAGGGTTGCGTGATGCGCAGCAGGCGATCCTTGCGTCTGCGCACTTGTTGCAGTGCAATATAGCGCAATAATGCAGGTACTGCGAAGCCCCCTCCTTTCGGAGCTGCACATCGTGTAGGAGATTCACTGTAGAGCGGGTACGCTCAAAAACACAACGCCCGGCAATGCCGGGCGTTGTGGGTAGCTAAAATACCGCTTTCGCTCTACTTCACTTCGATACCGTGTGCCTGCTGATCGGCATGGTAGGACGAGCGCACCAACGGGCCGGAAGCCACGTGGGTGAAGCCCATGGCGCGCCCCTGCTCGGCGAACCAGTCGAACGTGGACGGCGGCACCCAGCGATCCACCGGCAGGTGATTGCGAGACGGCTGCATGTACTGCCCCAGGGTCAGCATGTCCACGTCGTGGGCACGCAGGTCGCGCATCACCTCGATGACCTGCTCGTCGGTCTCGCCGACACCCAGCATCAAGCCAGACTTGGTCATCACTTCGGGACGGCGCGCCTTGTAGCCCTTGAGCAGGTCCAGCGACCACTGATAGTCGGCCCCCGGCCGCACCTTGCGATACAGACTCGGCACCGTCTCCAGGTTGTGGTTGAAGACGTCGGGCGGCGTGGTCTCGAGGATGTCCAGCGCCACCTCCATGCGACCACGAAAGTCCGGCACCAGTACCTCGATCTCGATGCTCGGGCTATCACGACGAATCTCGCGGATGCAGTCGACGAAGTGCTGGGCACCGCCGTCACGCAGATCGTCACGGTCGACGGAGGTCACCACCACATAGTTCAGGCGCATCTCGGCGATGGCCTCGGCCAGTTCGCGCGGCTCGCGCTCGTTCAGGGCGTTGGGACGCCCGTGAGCCACATCACAGAACGGGCAGCGGCGGGTACAGATATCGCCCATGATCATGAAGGTGGCGGTACCGCCGTTGAAGCACTCGCCCAGGTTGGGGCATGAGGCTTCCTCGCAGACGGTGTGCAGGCCATGACGTCGCAGGGTCTCCTTGATACGGGTGACTTCCTTGGACACCGGCATGCGTACCCTGAGCCAGTCCGGCTTGCGCGGAATCTCCTCCGTAGGGATCACCTTGACCGGGATCCGCGCCACCTTGTCGGCGCCGCGAAGCTTCACTCCCCTTTCGCTGCGGGCGTTCTTCTTGGCCTTGGCGGCGGCGGCCGCCGCCTGGATGGCGGAACTGTCTGTCATTTCACTGTCCTGTGAGGATCGCTCGGGAGACACGTTGCTGTGACGGCCTTCGGCGTGCCCTGTGCGATCAGTCAAAATTGTGGGCGTCGAGCACTCCCGGCAAGCCGGGGCGCTCGATCAGTTCGCGTTGTCCCAGTCGCGTCGCCAGCGTGCGCAATAGCCGACGCGCTTCGGCTTCCATGTCCAGCCTCGAAGAGACCAGATCGGCCAGCCGGGTCATCTCGAGTCCAGCGTAGCCACATGGGTTGATAAACGAAAATGGCGTGAGATCGACCTCGAGATTGACCGCGATGCCATGAAAACTGGCACCCCGTCGAATCCTCAACCCCAACGAGGCAATCTTGCGTTCACCGACGTACACGCCAGGCGCGTCAGGCCGGGCGCTTGCCTCGATACCATGCTCGCCCAGGGCATCGACCACGCTGTCTTCCAGCGCACTGACGAGGTCTCGGACCCCCAGTCTGGCACGCTTGACATCGATCAGTGGGTACAGCACAAGCTGACCCGGGCCGTGGTAGGTCACCTGCCCGCCGCGATCGGTCTCCACCACCGGGATCTCGCCCGGCATCAACAGATGCTCGGGCTTGCCTGCCTGGCCCTGGGTGAACACCGGCGGGTGCTGGACCACCCAGATCTGGTCAGGCGTATCGCCATCTCGGGTGTCGGTCAGTTCGCGCATCGCCTGCCACACTGGCCGATAGGGCTTGAGCCCCAGATGATAGACGTCGATCGCCTCCATCACACCACCATGTGCACGCGGCCTGTGGCCTTGAGTTCGTCGAACAACGCCTTGAGCTGGGCTTCACCGGTGGCGCGCATGGTCAACCGCACCGACTGGAAACGCCCATTGCGACTGTCGACCACCTCGAGACTGCTGCCCTCGAAGGTCGGATCATGGCGATGCACGATCTGGCTGACGGTGGCGGCGAAGTCCTCGGCAGCATCTCCGACCACCTTGATCGGATAGTCGCAGGGAAAGGTGATGGTGACATCCGCCGGATCCGGCCCTGCCTGGGTGCGCAGATCGCGAAAGGTCCTGTCGTTCATCCGATGCCCCTTACAATGGATACCCGAGTATTCTACTCAACCTTGGCATCACGACCAAGGACGCCAGCCGAGGCGGCTCACCACGGCCGGCGTCAGGCGACCACAGGGCGCGCATTGACGCCAGGGCCGCACCACAGGGACGATCAGTCGAACCAGCCGCCGACCAGGTCGCTGAAGAAGCGCTGGACCTTGTCGATCATGCGCTTGAACAGCCCACCCTGCTCTACCGCTTCCAGCGCCACCAGGTCACGCTCGCCGACCACCTCGTCCCCGAGGCGCACCTCCATGGTGCCGACCCGCTGGCCGGCGGCGATGGGCGCGGTCAAGCCACTGTCGATGTCCAGGCGCGCGGTGAGCTCGTCATTTCGGTTGCGCGGCACGGTCATGTAGACGCCATTGTCGACGCCCACCTTGAGCTCGTTGGTGCTGCCTTCCCACACCCGCGGCGTGTTGAGTACGGCGCCACGGTCATAAAGCTTCAGTGTCTCGTAGTAGCGGAAGCCATAGCTCAGAAGCTTCTGGGTTTCCTGGGCACGGGCTTCTTCGGAGCTGGTCCCCATCACCACCGAGATCAAGCGCATGTCATCACGCTGGCCCGAGGACACCAGGCAGTAGCCGGCCTCTTCGGTCCAGCCGGTCTTGAGGCCGTCGACGCTGGGGTCGCGCCACAACAGACGGTTGCGGTTGGCCTGTTCGATGCCGTTGTAGGTGAAGTGCTTCTGGCTGTAGATGGCGTAGTGTTCCGGGTAGTCCAGAATGATGTGCCTGGCCAGACGCATCAGGTCCCGTGCCGAGGAGTAGTGATTCTCCGACGGCAGCCCGGTGGCGTTCTCGTAGTGGGTGTTCTCCATGCCCAGCTGGGTGGCGTGCTGGTTCATCAGGTCGGCAAAGGGGTCCTCGCCGCCGGCCAGATACTCGGACATGGCGACGCTGGCGTCGTTGCCGGAGACAATGACGATACCGTGGAGCAGTTCCTCGACGGAGACACGAGTACCGACCTCGACAAACATCTTCGAGCCACCGGTACGCCAGGCCTTCTCGCTGATCGGCACCATGTCGTCGGGCTGGATGTTGCCCCGATCAAGCTCACGTTCGACCAGGTACGCCGTCATCAGCTTGGTCAGGCTGGCCGGCGGCAGGCGCTGGTCAGAATTGTGCTCGGCCAGGACTCGTCCGCTGTTGGCGTCGATCAGGATCCAGGACTTGGCCGCCAGCTGAGGCGGTGCCGGGATCATGACCTGGGGCTCTGGCACGTCCGGTGTCGGCGAGTCGGGCTGCTGAGCACTCGTCAGGGGTGCCACCAGGGCCGCACATACAAAGGCCACGGGCAACCAGCGGCGAGTAAAGGATGACTTAGCGATCATGGTGAAATGTCTCGTTACAACAATCAGGGAAAGCGGTGATCAGGGCCACCGCACAATGCTTCCAACAGCCGGCCTCACTGGAACCGCCGGCATCGACCGGCCGGACGATCAGCGAGGCGTCGGCTGCACTTCGTCGACACCTAGCGAGCATCGACGACAAAGGTCTGCGCGAATCCCGCCTGGCGCAAGCGTTCGCGGACCGGCTCCGCCTGCCCACGACTCGCCAGCGGCCCGACCTGCACCTTGTGCAGACCGGCGGCGCTGGCCACACGCACCTGCTGATTCAACCGCGTCTCCAGATCCGCCTTGAGGTCTCGGGCGCTGTCCGCCGACCCCAGGGCTGCCACTTGAATATAGATGCCGGGAGTCCCGGCCGCGGGCGCCTGCGGGGCGCTCTGGCCTGCTGCCGGCGACGCGGCGGACGGCGCGCTGGGCGCCGCATTGGGTGCAGCACGGGCTGTAGTACTGGCTGTGGTACTGGCCGTAGTTCTGGTCCCAGTACTGGCTGGCGCAGCGCGCACACCCCCGCTGGCCGAGTCGCTCGACGCACCCGCGCCGCGACTGGCCTGCCATTGATCGGGATCGATCACGCTGACCCGCACCCGGCCCGTGCCATGGTCGAGAATATCGAGCCGCGCGGCCGCTGCGTAGGACAGATCGATCTCGCGGTCGTCGTGGAAGGGGCCGCGATCGTTGACTCGCACGATCACCGACCGCCCGTTGTCCAGGTTGGTCACCCGGGCGAAGGTCGGTAACGGCAGCGACTTGTGCGCCGCCGTCATCTTGTACATGTCATAGATCTCGCCGTTGGAGGTCGCGTAGCCGTGGAACTTCTGACCGTACCAGGAAGCGGTACCCTCGCGCTGATAGCCACTCGGGTCATCCAGCACATGGTAGGTCTTGCCCCACACCTCATAGGTCGAGCGGTTGCCGGCGCGTGAGCGTGGCTCGTCGCGCGGCACCGCGTCCGGGACCTGACTGACGTCCGGCGGCGTCTCGGGATAGGCGTCGCCGCTCATGGCATAGCGCCCACCCGCCGTCGCCCGCGAATCCTGAGGCGTCGCGGCCGCCTGCTGAGTGGTCTCCGGGGCGGTCCCGCCACCGCCGGCACAACCGGTCAGGGCCACCAGCAGCGACAGGGTCGGCAACAAGGGCGCGCGCAGGGTCATGAACTCACCTCCGTGTCCAGGGCATGCCACCACTGGGGCTTTCCCAGCGAGCGCACCTCGGCGATGGCCTCCGACAGTTCCGTGACCGCCATGGCGTAGAGGTGGCTGTGGTTATAGCGGGTGATCACGTAGAAGTTGGCCCCACCCAGGCGGTAGTGGGTGCTGCCGTCTTCCATGTCCAAAGCCAGCGGCACCACCTTGGCATCCCCCGGCAGCGGCTCCACCGGCTGGATGCCCTGGGCTTCCAGTTCGGCAACACGGGCGTAGGGCGGATCGGTGCGGTTGAAGCGAATCGAGGACGGCACCGAGCTGGGGCCTTCGGCCTCCCAGTACAGGGTGCCACCCGCCTGCCAGCGGTGCTCGGCGAAATAGTTGGCCACACTGCCGATGGCATCCACCGGATCGGTCCACAGGTTGCGCTGGCCGTCGTCGTTGAAGTCGACCGCGTAGGCCTGGTAGCTGGTGGGAATGAACTGGGGATAGCCCATGGCACCGGCGTAGGAGCCCTTCAAGGCTCCGGGATCGACGTTCTGCTGGTAGGCAATGTCGAGAAAGGCCTCGAGCTCCCCCTCGAAGAACTCACCGCGCCGGGGATGATGAAAGGCCAGCGTGGACAGCGAATCGAGCACCCGATGATCACCGGTGATACGCCCGTAGCGGGTCTCGACGCCGATAATCGCAGCGATCACCTCCGGCGGCACACCATAACGCGCTTCAGCGCGATCGAAGGCGTCACGATGGGCCTCGATAAAGGCCGCGCCCTCGTTGATGCGCTCTTCACCGAGGAAGATGCCACGATAGCGCTCCCAGGTCAGGTGATGCTCGGCGGCACCGCTCATGGCCTCGAGCACCGACGGCTGGAACTCTGCCCTGGCCATGGCGCGCTCCAGCCACTGGCGCGAGACGCCCTGGCGCTCGAGCCGATCCATCATCGCGTCGACCTCCGGCGAGGCGAAATCCTGCGCCTGGGCCGCCAGCGACAGCGAGGCCAGAAGCCCACACAACGCCGCGCCGAGGCCTTTCCTTCCCTGGACCAGGGGTACTGTCATCGATCTTCTCCCTTGGGGAACCCGCAGGCGCCGCCGCCCCTGCAAAGCCGGCAAGCGCTTCGCTCGCCGGCCCCACCGTGGCCACTGTCGCCGCCTCTCTCCGGGCTCCCGTTAGCCTGGTCGCCAGCCCCTAGGGCTTGTCTGAAAAGTGCCTGCGCTCGGTAATACGGCGTTAAAAATCGGATCAAAATGCTCATTTACGCCCCGTAAACTGCGCTTTCTCACCGATTTTTGCCTTGTCTAACCTTCGCTCGTCGACTTTTCGGACAGCGCCTAGCGTGGCAGCAACCGGCGATGTGCATTGACCGCCATGAGAATACCGAAACCGGCCATCAAGGTCACGCTGGACGTCCCCCCGTAGCTCACCAGGGGCAGCGGTACGCCGACCACCGGCAGAATGCCGCTGACCATGCCGATATTGACGAAGACGTAGATAAAGAAGGTCAGCATGATGCCGCCTCCCAGCAATCTGCCGAAGGTATCCTGGGCGGCGCCCGCCAGCCACAGTCCACGTGCGACGATCAGCAGGTAAAGCAGCAGGAAGGCCAGCATGCCGACCAGCCCGAATTCCTCGCCCAGCACGGCCACGATAAAGTCGGTGTGCCGCTCCGGCAGGAACTCGAGCTGCGACTGGGTGCCTTCGAGCCAGCCCTTGCCCCAGACGCCCCCGCTGCCGATGGCGGTGGTCGACTGGATAATGTTCCAGCCGGCGCCCAGCGGGTCGCTTTCGGGGTCGAGAAAGGTCAGCACGCGCTGACGCTGATAGTTGTGCATATTCATCCACAACAGCGGCAGCGCTGCCCCCGCCAGCGCCACCATGACACCGATAAAGCGCCAGGACAGCCCCGCCAGCAGGATCACGAAGACCGCCGCTGCCGCCACCAGCAGCGAGGTGCCAAGGTCCGGCTGGCGCGCGATCAGGCCCACCGGCAGAGCGATCAGCAGCGCGCAACCGGCCAGCGCACGCCAGTTGGGTGGCAGCTCGTGGCGACTGAGCCAGGCCGCCACCATCATCGGCATGGCGATCTTCATCATCTCGGAAGGCTGAAAGCGCACCACGCCGGGAATCACCAGCCAGCGCTGAGCGCCCATGCCGACGTCACCGAGGATCTCCACCGCCACCAGCATCACCAGGCCGGCCAGGTAGGCCGGCAACGCCCAGCGCATCAGCGTCGCCGGTGAAAACTGCGCCAGCACCAGCATGACCGCCCAGGCCACGCCGAAGCGAATCGCCTGGGCGGTGACCACGTGAACGTTCTCGCCACTGGCGCTGTAGAGCACCGCCAGGCCACTGCCCATCAGCACCAGCAGCATGCCGAGCAACCAGGGATCGACGTGCATCCGTTGCCAGAACGAGGTGCGTCGGGCGATACCGCTGGCCGGGGGACGCACCGGGTGACCGCGCAACGAGCGCACAAAATCGATGGCCATCAGTCTTCCTCCTCGGCGGCAGTCTCGTCGGTGCGCGGACGACCGGCGTTGTGGTCGAGAATCCAGGCATCGGCCATGGCCCGAGCCAGCCCCGCGGCGTGGGTCGACCCGCCACCGGCGTTCTCGACGATGACCGAAATGGCGATTTGAGGGTCCTCCACCGGCGCAAAGGCCATGAACAGCGCATGGTCGCGCAGACGCTCGCGCAGTTCGGCGGCGTTGTACTTCTGGTTCTGCCCCAGCGAGAACACCTGGGCGGTACCCGACTTGCCGGCCATGCGATACTGAAGGCCTGCCCCGGTGCGCCGTGCCGTGCCCTCGCGCCCGGACAACACCTTTTCCATGCCGTTGAAGACCCGGGTCCAGTAGTTCTCGGGGGCCTCGATATCCGGCGGCGTGTCGGGCAGATCCACCGGCACCGGCTGGTCGCCGATACGTTTGGCCAGCCGCGGGCGCACCCAGTGGCCGCGATTGGCGAGCACGGCGGTCGCGGCCGCCAACTGCAGCGGAGTGATCTGCAGATACCCCTGGCCGATACCCACCGACAGCGTCTCGCCGGGATACCAGGGCTGATTGAAGCGTGCCTTCTTCCAGTCTCTGGATGGCAGCAGACCATCCCCCTGCCCGGCCACGTCGGCAGCGACCCGGGTGCCGAAGCCAAAGGCCCCCAGGTTCTCGTCGATACGATCGATGCCGAGCTCGTGGGCCAATGAATAGAAATAGGTGTTGTTGGACACCGCCAGGGCGCGCTCGAGATTCACCCGCCCATGACCCCAGCGCAGCCAGTTGCGGTAGCGCCGGTCGTCATTGGGCAGCTGATAGTAGCCCGGGTCGTAGATGACCTCGTCCGGGGTAACGGCCCCTTCGATCAACCCGGCCATGGCCATGAACGGCTTGATCGTCGACCCCGCCGGATAGCTGCCCCGGGTCGCCCGATCGAACAGCGGCAGATCGATATCGCTCTGCAGCCCGCGGTAGGACTTGACGTCGATGCCGGTGACAAACTGGTTGGTGTCGAATCCAGGCACCGAGGCCATCGCCAGAATTTCGCCGGTCTGGGGCGCAATGGCGACGATGGCGCCACGCCGACCATCGAGCAGATCCACAGCGAGCTGCTGCATGTCCATGTCCAGGGTCAGGGTCAGGTCCTGACCCGGCTCGGGGTCGGTGTGCCCCAGCTCACGCAGCACCCGCCCACGGGCGTTGGTCTCGACCTTTCTCAGTCCCGCACGACCGTGCAACTGATCCTCGTAGAAGCGCTCCACCCCGGTCTTGCCGATAAAGTGGGTACCGGCGTAGTTGCCCGGATCCAGGCTCTCGAGCTCTTCGGCGTTGATCCTGCCCACGTAGCCAAGCGCATGGGACATGATCTCGGCGTCGGGATAGAAGCGCAGCAGCTGGGCCTGCACCTCCACTCCCGGCAAGCGGTGGCGATTGACCGCGAGCCTGGCGATCTGCGACTCGGTCAGATCACTCATCAACAGCGCCGGCTGGTAGGGACGCTGACGCTGGCGTGAACGCACCTTGAAGGCGTCCACCTCTTCGTCCGGCAGATCCAGCAGCTCGACCAGCAGCTCCAGGGTGGCATCGAGATCATCGACCCGCTCACGCACCAGGGTCAGGTTGTAGGTGGGACGATTTTCGGCCAGCAATTGGCCGTTGCGGTCGTAGATCAGCCCGCGGGTCGGGGGCAGCGGCTCCACCCTCACCCGATTCTTCTCGGATCGGGTGCTGTAGACCTCGTGCTGGACGATCTGCAGATAGCACAACCGTCCCACCAGCAGGCCGGACAGCAGTACCACGACCACCCCGGCAAGCGTCGCACGCACACGAAAGATGCGCAGCGCGTTCTCGGGGTTCTTGAGGGTTTCGCGACGCTTACGCATGCGAGAGGCAATCCTTGTCTGACGCAGGAGCCATCATCGGTGGTAGGGGTGTCCCACCATCAGGGTCCAGGCACGGTAGAGCTGCTCGGCCAGCACCAGCCGCACCAGTGGATGGGGAAGGGTCAAGGGTGACAGCGACCAGCGCTGGTGGGCGCGGGCCGACAGCGTCGGGGCCAGGCCATCCGGGCCACCCACCAGCAGCACCACATCACGCCCGGCATGACGCCACTGATCGGCCTCATCGGCCAGCCGCTCGGTGGTCCAGGGCTTGCCGAGCACCTCCAGCGCCACCAGATGCTCATCACCCTTGAGGCGTGCCTCGATGCGCTCGGCTTCCTGGGCCACGGCACGCGCGGTATCCGCGTTCTTGCCGCGATGGCCCGGGGCGATCTCTTCGACCTCCAGGCGAAAATCCCGCGGCAGACGCTTGCGGTACTCTTCGACACCGTCGGTCACCCAGCCTGGCATGCGTGTTCCCACCGCCAACAGGCGGACCTTCATGCCTTGGCCTCTTCCTCTGATGCCGGTGCATCGCTGGGAAGGTCCGACCACAGTCGCTCCAGGTCGTACAGCGCACGGGTGTCCGGCATCATCACGTGGACCACCACGCCGCCGAGATCGACCAGCACCCAGTCCGACCCGTTTTCACCCTCGACGCCCAACGGCTGAACGCCATTGTCCTTGGCGTTGGTAATGACGCTGTTGGCCAGCGCCGACACATGTCGTGTCGAGGTCCCGCTCGCCACCACCATCCAATCGGTCACGCTGGTCAGCCGAGACACGTCGAGCACCTCGACGTCCTTGGCCTTGATATCGTCAAGCGACTCGATCACGAGCGCCTTCAATGCTTCAATCTGCATAGCCCCTCATCACTGGGTAGTCATCGACCTCCCATTGTACCTGTTGGGAAGCCGAGTGGCAGCGCCAATCCAGCGCCTGATCGAATTTCTCGGACCGTGTTGCCTTGGCTGCCGCGCTCAGACCGCGCGGTACAGGCGTTGCGCCTGGATGCGCTCTTCCACCGCCGGCGGCAGCAGGTAGCGCACGCTCTTTCCCTGCATCAGGCTATGCCTGACGAAGGTGGCCGAGATCGCCATCCGCGACGGCAGCGACAGGCGCAGCAGTCGGCCCTGGGGCTTGGCCATCAGGGCATCGCCATGCTCGACCTCGCGCCCCTCGATCAGCGCCTGAAGCGCTTCGGGCAAGGGCGCTTCGTGATCGGGGCGTTCGACCACCACCAGATGGGCAAGCGCGAAGATCCTTTCCGGGTTGTGCCAGTTCGCCAGCTTGAGAAAGGCGTCGTGACCAAGCGCCATGACGATGCGCGCCTCGTGGCCGTAGCGCTCACGCAGGGACTCGAGCGTCTGCACGCTGAACGACGGGCCCTCCCGTTCCAGCTCGCAGGGGTCCGCCGCCAGCCCCGGGGTATTGCCGATCCCCAGGCGCAACAGCTCGAGCCGTTTTTCGGCGGTGACCTGGGGCTGATCGCGCAACGGAGGCTGAGCCGCGGGGATCATGTGCACGCCATCGAGCGACAGCGCAGCGCGAAGCTCAAGCGCGGTGCGCAGGTGGCCTAGATGGACGGGATCGAAGGTGCCGCCAAGCATGCCGATGTGCGCAGGACGGCCCTCGACGTCAAAGCGAACGGCGCCACTCACTGTCGAATCTGGCCATCGCCGAAGACCACATACTTGCGCGTGGTCAGCCCTTCGAGCCCCACCGGCCCCCGGGCATGCAGTCGGTCGGTGGAGATGCCGATCTCCGCACCGAGCCCGTATTCGAAGCCATCGGCAAACCGGGTCGAGGCGTTGACCATGACCGAACTCGAGTCGACCTCTGCCAGAAAGCGGCGTGCCAGGCTGTAGTTCTCGGTGACGATGGACTCAGTGTGACGCGAGCTGTAGCGCTCGATATGCGCCATGGCCTCGTCGATGTCATCGACTACCCTGACCGACAGCACCGGCGCAAGGTACTCGGTGGCCCAGTCCTCGTCACTCGCCGTGAGCCAGTGATCGACGATCGCCCGGGCGCGGGCACACCCCCTCACCTCGACGCCCTTTTCCGCGTAGTCAGCGGCCAGGGTCGGCAGCAGTGCCTGCGCTACCTGTGCATTCACCAACAGCGTTTCCATGGCGTTGCACACGCCGTAGCGATGGGTCTTGGCGTTGACCGCGATGGCACGGGCCTTGTCCAGATCGGCGGCGGCGTCCACATAGACGTGACAGATGCCGTCCAGATGCTTGATCACCGGCACCCTGGCCTCACGCGAAATACGCTCGATCAACGATTTGCCACCACGGGGAATGATCACATCGACAAATTCGTCCATGCTGATCAAGCGACCCACGGCGGCACGGTCGGTGGTCGCCACCAGTTGCACGGCGCCCTGGGGCAGTCCGGCTTCGGCCAGCCCAGAGGCAATGCAGCGGGCCAGCGCCTGGTTGGACGCGCTGGCCTCGGAGCCCCCGCGCAGAATGCAGGCATTGCCCGATTTCAGGCACAGGCTGGCGGCTTCCATGGTGACGTTGGGGCGAGATTCGTAGATGATACCGATGACACCCAGGGGCACGCGCATCATGCCGACCTGGATGCCGCTGGGCCGAGTGCTCAGGCCATCGATCTCACCGACAGGGTCGGGCAAGGCAGCGACCTGGGTCAGGCCCTCGATCATGGCGTCGATGCGGCCGTCATCCAGGGCTAGGCGATCAAGCAGAGCCTCGTCGAGCCCCTTGTCGCGACCGCGCGCCAGATCCTGCCGATTGGCCGACAGGATCTCTTGACGAGACGCGTCCAGCGCCTGAGCCATCGCCTTGAGCGCCTGGTTCTTGCGCGCGGGTGGCAGGCGACGCATATCGGTGGCAGCAACACGGGCCGCCTGGCCCATGGCGGTCATGTAGGCGTCGATATCGGCGACGCACTCGGCGGTGGCATTGGCGGATGAGTCGGACACGGTGAAACGAGTCTCCTGGTAGAACGAGGTCCCCGGTCAAAGAAAGAAGCTTGCACCGGGATGACAACGCGGACGTGATGCGGATCGTGAACCACAGAAAGGATCATATTAAGACAGCATGCGGAACAAGTACAAAGTCGGCCTGTTCAAGCTGAACCTGTTCGCCGCGGCCGCACTGCTGGCCCTTTGCGCGGCGACCTCGGCGCGGGCGCTGGACACCACGCTGCTTGGTCTGGCCGCGCTATGGCTCGGGATCACCGGCATCGTCATCGAGTTCAGCCACCGCCGCCATGCCTACCGCGCCTGGCTGGTGGTGGCCAGCGTGCTGCTTGCCGCCCTGGTGATACTCTCGCCCGACGCCAACGGTGCCTGGCTGTGGGCCTGGCCTTTCCTGTTGATCCTGCCCCAACCCCAGTGGATGCTGATACTCAACGCCAGCCTTGCCGGGATAAGCTGGTGGAGCCTGATCACCCAGATGAGCCTTCACCATTGGGGCCTGGCTGGCGCGCTCTTGCTGTGTCTGTGCTTTCTTGCGATCGGACGTGCGCTGCCGGGCGGACATTCGCAACGCCTGATGCGCAGGAGAGCCCGTCTGGCGCCCGGACTGCCGCTGTGGTCGGCCAGCCAGCTGGAACGCGACCTGGCTCGGGAAAACAGCCGCGCCACCCGTGACGGCGTCCACGCCGAACTGGTGGTGATCCAGATCCATGGACGTTCTCTGTGGCGGGTCGCCCAGGACATCTGCACACGCATCAAGCGGTTCGAGAACGCCTATCGTCTCAACGGACGTACCGTCGCCGTGATGCTGACCAGTCGAGACGCCGTGCAGGCCAGGCAACGACGCCAGGAACTGCTGGAAGACATCGCCGTGCCGATCACGGTACGCACCGTTTCGATTGCCAATCTGGACAACCTGCCCATGGTGCTGGCGGCCCTGGACAAGCAGTGCCCTGTCACCCAGGTGGTGGAGGACGACGCATGATCGAGCCACCCCAGTGGGTCCGTTCCTGGCGCGTCTGTGCCGATGTCATGGGGACCTTGCTGCTGGCGTCACTGGCCCTGTGGCACTATCTGCTCGGGCAATACGAGAGCATCCTGCTGCCGGCGTCCCTGAGTTGCCTGATGGCCGTGATCACGGTCTTCGATACCAGAAGAGCCTCGCGCGTCTCGAACTATCTGCTGCTGCTGTGCGGCTGCCTGGCCCTTTATGACCAGACGGTGCTGCAGGCATCGTTCGACGCCTTCTGGATCAGCGTACCTATCACCCTGATCCTGCTGGTACTGCCCTTCGGCCCTGCTCTGGTGCTGGCGCTGGCCGTCATGCCGATCTGGCTCATGGTGGTCGGCCAGTCTTCGCCAAGCCTCGATCAAATCAAGTTTCTGCTGACCTTCCTTGCGGTCACCTCCCTGGCCGGCTGGGAATACCTGCGTCAGCGCGACCTGAACCGGGCCACCGACCCCAGCGACGTCGACTGCGATGCGATCAATCGCGCCACCCTGCACGAGCGCCTGAACGGGGAGTTCGAGCGCGCCCAGCACCTGGACCAGCGGCTGGCGGTGGTGATCCTGCACCTGCCACAACTGGAAATCGCCAGTGAGCAGTACGGCTCTCGCACTCAGCTAACGCAACTCGACCAACTGTGCCAGGCGGTACGCCTTCACTGCCGTGACCACGATATTCTGGGACGGGAATCCCATGACACCTTCTGGCTGGTACTGCCCAACACCACCGAAAGTGGTGCCATGCTGGTGATCAAGCGACTGGAACAGGCGCTGTCCGAGGTTCGCCTGTCGGACATCGGCCCCTTGACCCTACGCTCACGGCTCTGCGCCCTGAACGCCAAGGAACCCTGGCAGCATTTCGAGCAGCGACTGGCTCGCCGCAGCGAGGCACTGGCCGTCACTCCCCTCCCACCCGGTCGCTCCTGACCACCCTGTCTGTGGCAGAATGCCGAAACATCACGACGGCCCAACGCAAAGGAGAACAGGGTGGGAAATGCCGGGGACTGGTTGATTCAGTGGGCGCCTTCGCCCGGACTGTTGCTGCTGCTGATCTTTACCATCGCGCTGGTGGAGTCGCTTGCCCTGATCGGCGTGGTGGTGCCCGGCGTCGTTCTGATCACCGCCGGCGCCTCCCTGGCCGGCCACTACGACATCGCGGTTGGCTGGGTCATCGCCTGTGCCTTTGCCGGTGCCGTGGTGGGAGACGGCGCCAGCTACGCCATCGGCTATCGCTACCGTGAACAGGTCACCGCCATGTGGCCGCTGTCGCATCACCCGGAGTGGCTGGCCCGGGGTGCACGATTCTTCCAGCGTCATGGTCCTCTTTCAGTGCTGCTGGGGCGATTCGTCGGACCGGTCCGCCCCATCGTGCCGCTGGTGGCGGGCATTCTGCGCATGCCGCCGACGACCTTCACCTGGGCCAATCTTGGCTCCGCCCTGCTGTGGGCACCGGCCTACATCCTGCCCGGTTATCTGCTGGGTCGAACCTGGCAACAGTGGCTGGCATTGCCGGACGACCTGCACCCCTGGCTGACAGCGCTCGGCGTCACCGTGGCGGTGCTGGCGCTGCTGTTCTCGCTGGTCCGCCACCACGCCTCGCCTCAGGGCCTGCTGTACCGTAGCTTCGCCTGGTTCAGCCATCACCTGCCCGGCGGGAGGCGCCTGTGGCAGGCCCTGGCCCCCCACCACGAGGAAGAGCCTCCCCTGGCCAGTTGGCTGTTGCTCCTGGGTGCACTGACCGCGCTGAGCGCCTGGACGCTGGTCGTGCTCCAGGCAGACGGACCGCTGATGATGGATACGCGGCTTCACGCCTTGATCGGCGGGCTCGAGCTACCCGGACTTCTGGCGCTGTCCGAGACACTGGCCGAGGCGGGAGATACCCTCGGCGTGGCGGCATTGGCACTGCCCTGGCTGGTGTGGCTGGCCAGCCGCCGTCACTGGGCGGCACTGGGCCACGTGAGCGCTGGACTGATTGCCATCGCCACGCTCAACACCCTGGGCAAGGAGGTGATCGGCCGCCTTCGTCCGGATGCCCCTGACTATCTCGCCCACTCTCTGTCCTATCCCAGCGCCCACACCTCGACGGCGGTGGTCCTGTACGGCATGGCGGCCGCCTTTATCGCCCAGACGCTGCCACGCCGCCAACGCTTCTGGCCCTACTGGGTGGCGATCGCCATCGTCGTGCCCATGGCATTGTCACGTATCGTGCTGGGCGTGCACTGGCTGAGCGATCTCGTCGGGGGTGCCCTGCTTGGCCTGGTGGTCTGCGCCATGGTTCAACTGGCCTGGCTCAGGCGGGACCGGACGGCCCTGACGCCGTGTCCATTACCGGCACTGCTGCTTGCCTCGCTGGCCCTGGTCAGCGCACGCATCCTGTGGCTGCCGCCGGTATAGGAAGGTGACACGCCCCCGAACCGACACCTCTGGCAAGGCGGGCCCGGGGCCTTGTCCAGACAGCGATGAGTGCCGGCACTTTCCAGCCAGGCCCTAGCCCAGCGCCAGCCACAGGCCCACACCAATCATCAAGGTCCCGGCGATGCGGTTGAGCAACCGTACACTGCCCCCACGTGCGAGCAGGTGACGCAGACTCTTGCCGCCGCTGGCGTACAGCAGAAGGCAGGTGAACTCGAGACTCAGGATCACCAGAATCAACCCCGCCAACTGGGTCAGCACCGGCCGCGCCGGATCGATAAAGGGCGGCAGCAATGCCACGAAAAAGGCCCAGCCCTTGGGGTTGGCGACCGCAGTGACAAAGCCCTGCATGGCCAGCTCCCGTCGCTTCGGCGGCGCGGTATCCTCAAGATTGTCAGGGATCGCCATGCGCCCCCGTGAGCGCCACATCAGCCACCCCAGATAGACCAGGTAGGCCCCGCCCAGCCACTTGAACAAGGCAAACAGCGCCGGCAGCTTGAGCATCAGTGCCGCCACCCCCGCACCGGCGGAGAAGGCCACCAGCCCCACGCCAACCAGCTCCCCCAGCATCATCCACAGCGCCCGCTTCACCCCCTGGGTCATGCCCAGCACCATGGCCAGGGTCATGCACATGCCTGGCGTCAGCGAGACCAGAAAGAAGGTCGGAACGAACACAGAGAGAACGGACAGACTGGGCATGGATTTCCTTATCCCGAGCAGCGCTGGAGAGGTGTCTGACGGCGCGAGGTGATGATGGTGCCAGGTGATGATGGTGTCCTGTGATGACGATGCCAGCTACGCACTCAGTCGCCGACGGTGGACCCGGAGGACCCCTCGCCCCACCTTGGCATAAGCTGATGATCGATACCCAGCTGATTGAGGATGCGCGCCACGATGAAGTCGATCAGATCATCGATGCTCTGCGGCTGGTGGTAGAAGCCGGGTGCTGCGGGCAACACCACCGCCCCCATACGGGTCAGACTGAGCATGTGCTCCAGGTGAATCGCCGAGAATGGCGTCTCCCGGGGCACCAGCACCAGGCGGCGGCGTTCCTTTAGCGCCACATCGGCGGCGCGCTCGATCAGATTGTTGCTGGCGCCACAGGCCACCGCCGACAGTGTTCCCGTCGAGCACGGGCAGATCACCATGGCACTGCTGGCGCCGGAGCCCGACGCCACCGGGGCCATCCAGTCCTCACGGCCAAAGCAGCGGATCTGGCCCTCGGCCGCCGAGAACCGCTCGCTGAGCGCCTCGGCCAGCAGCGCCGGGCGTGGCGGCAACGACACCTCGGTCTCGGTGGCGATGACTAGATGGGCGGCCTTGGAGATCATCACCCACACCTCGTGTCCCGCCGACACCAGCGCCTCGATCAGCCTGAGTCCGTACTGGGCGCCGGAGGCGCCGGTCAGGGCCACGGTCACCGGGGGGTTGAAGCCTTCAGCCATGAGCGGCCTCCAGCGCCTTGAGCAGGCGCTCATGGATGCCGCCGAAGCCGCCGTTGGACATCACCACGATACGATCATAAGGGCGCGCCTGTGCCACCAGATCGGCGACCAGCGCATCGATGTCACCACGACGGTGCGCCGGTATCGGCGAGGCCTCGACCAGCGCCTCCACCGACCAGTCCAGCCCCTCGGGCTGGTACCACCAGACCTGGTCGGCCTGGGCCACGCTGTCCGCCAGGCGATCGCGCAGGGTACCCAGACGCATGGTGTTGGAACGCGGCTCGATCACCGCCAGCAGGCGACCGCGCTGGGTCGAAGCGCGCAGCCCGGACAGCGTCGCCGCGATGGCGGTGGGATGATGGGCAAAGTCGTCGATCACCTGGACGCCGCCGACCTCGCCGCGCACCTCCTGGCGACGCTTGGGCGTCTCGAAACGCGACAGCGCAGCGGCGCCGCGCGCCAGATCCACGCCGAACACGCTGGCGGCGGCCAGGGCGGCCAGGGCATTGCGGGCGTTGTAGTCACCGGTCAACCCCCAGTCGACCACTGCGTCCTCGTCGACCCCGTCCGGCCGCCGCTGGATCACCCTGAAACGACTGGCATCGTCACGCTCTAGCTCGATGCGCCAGGCCGAGTCCTGCTGCTGCCCCATGCGCGACACCGGTGTCCATGCGCCCTGGGCCAGCACCCGGTCCAGCGCCGGCGCGTCGTCCGCCACCAGCAACTGGCCACGCCCGGGCACCGTACGTACCAGGTGATGAAACTGGCGTTCGATGGCAGCCAGGTCGGGAAAGATGTCCGCGTGGTCATACTCGAGGTTGTTGAGGATGGCGACCAGCGGGCGGTAGTGCACGAACTTGGAGCGCTTGTCGAAGAAGGCGGTGTCGTACTCGTCGGCCTCCACCACAAAGGGCGCCTGCTCGCCGCCCAGTCGCGCCGATACGCCAAAGTTCCTCGGCACCCCGCCGATCAGAAAGCCAGGGGCCAGCCCAGCGCTTTCGAGCAGCCAGGCGGTCAGGCTGGCCGTGGTGGTCTTGCCGTGGGTGCCCGCCACCGCGATCACCGGGCGCCCCGGCAGCACGTGCTCGGCCAGCCACTGGGCACCGGACACGTAGGGCAGGCCACGATCGAGCACCGCCTCGACTTCAGGGTTGCCCCGCGACAGGGCGTTGCCGATCACCACCAGGTCCGGTGTCGTCGTCAGATTGTCGGCGGCGTAACCGCGCATCAGGGCGATGCCGGCCGTTTCCAGCTGGGTGCTCATGGGGGGATAGACGCTGGCATCCGAGCCGCTGACCTGGTGGCCAAGCTCCCGCGCCAACAGCGCCAGGCTGCCCATGAAGGTGCCGCAGATACCGACGATATGAAGATGCATGGCGCCTCCGGTGCGCTGCTGCTGCCCCGTCCCCGAGTCGACGCGCACGGCGCCCCCGGCAGACAACGGCACTCAAGGTTGGCGGCAGCCTAGCATGCCCCGACAAAGGCCTCCAGAGGCGGCGTCACGCCCTCGTCGCTGTTGCCGATCGCCCACTGTTTTACTTCGACGTCGGCGCTCGGCTGCGCCGGGGCATGCCGGTCGGATGCAGGCACCAGGCCGATGGGCTAGAATCGCCGACCATGTTCCGGCGCTGTCCCGGCGATGGTTGCCACGCGATGGCTTGCCACACGATGGCTTTAGTCCGCGAAGGCTTTAGTCCGCGAAGCCCTTCCCGACGAAGGCCTGGCCGACCGCGACGCGCCCACCGATCCTTTCCCTTCGCCACGCCGCGTGGGGACGTTGTTCGTTTCACCGTATTCACGATCCAGAACCAGGAGCCCCACGCCCCATGGCCCAGCACAACGCCTTCTACGCCCAGTCCGGCGGCGTCACCGCCGTGATCAACGCCAGCGCCTGCGGCGTCATCGAGACCTGCCGCCAGAACAGTGATCGCATCGGCAAGGTCTACGCCGGCCACAACGGTATCATCGGCGCCCTGACCGAGGACCTGATCGACGCAAGCCAGGAGTCCGATGACACCATCGCCGCCCTGCGCCACACGCCCGGCGGTGCCTTCGGTTCCTGTCGCTACAAGCTCAAGGACATCGAGAGCCATCGCACCCAGTACGAGCGCCTGATCGAGGTGTTCAAGGCTCACGATATCCGCTACTTCTTCTACAACGGCGGCGGCGACAGCGCCGACACCTGCCTCAAGGTCTCGCAGCTGTCCGAGAAGATGGGCTACCCGCTGACCGCCATCCACGTGCCCAAGACCGTGGACAACGACCTGCCGATCACCGACAACAGCCCCGGTTTCGGCAGCGTGGCCAAGTACATCGCCACCTCGACCCTCGAGGCCTCCATGGACATCGCCTCCATGTGCGCCACCTCCACCAAGGTGTTCGTGCTCGAGGTCATGGGTCGCCACGCCGGCTGGATCGCCGGCGCCGGTGGCCTGGCCGGCCAGGGCGAGGGTGAGCCACCCCACCTGGTGATCTTCCCCGAGATTCCCTTCGACCGTCGCCAGGTGATGGAGCGTGTGGAATACGCGGTCAAGAACTACGGCTACTGCGTGATCGTGGTTTCCGAGGGCGCACGCTACGAGGACGGCACCTTCCTCGCCGACTCGGGTAACACCGACGCCTTCGGACACCGCCAGCTCGGCGGCGTGGCCCCGACCCTGGCCGGCATGGTCAAGCAGGACCTGGGCTACAAGTACCACTGGGCGGTTGCCGACTACCTGCAGCGCGCCGCGCGCCACCTTGGCGCCAAGACCGACGTCGAGCAGGCCTACGCGGTCGGCGTCAAGGCGGTGGAACTGGCGCTCGAGGGGCACAACGCCCAGATGCCGGCGATCAAGCGCGTCAGCGACAACCCCTACCGCTGGGAGATCGAGGCGGCACCGCTGGCCGATGTGGCCAACCGTGAGAAGTTCATGCCGCGCGAGTACATCCGCGAGGATGGCTTCGGCATCAGCGACGCCGGCCGTGCCTACCTGGCACCGCTGATCCAGGGCGAGGACTTCCCTCCCTTCGAGAACGGCCTGCCGAAGATGGCGCGCCTCAAGCTCGCGCGGGTGGAAAAGCGTCTGCCGGCATTCAGCCTGTAACTCAGTCTGTAGCATAGACGCACCACAGCTCGCTGCGGCCCGGCGCTGCATCACGCACGCCCCGCGACCGAGACGCAGCCGACGCGACGCTGGCATTAAAAAAGCCCCGAGGCCTGGCCTCGGGGCTTTTCGTTTGACGCCGCAGGATGTGTCAGGAAGACCGGCTGGCCCCGCCACGGATCACCAAAGCCCCAGGCCTTCTCCGATACACCGACGAGCGCAGGCACTTTTCAGACAAGCCCTAGGCGCTGTCCGAAAAGTCGACGAGCGAAGGTTAGACAAGGCAAAAATCGGTGAGACAGCGCAGTTTACAGGGTGTAAATGAGCATTTTGACCGGGCTGGCGCACCAGCCGATTTTTAACGCCGTATTACCGAGTGCAGGCACTTTTCAGACAAGCCCTAGCGTAGCCACCAGGACAGGATCAACAACACCAGCAACAACCCGGCGATGGCCTGCCACAGGTTGGCGGGTTCCTTCCAGGCACGGATCGAACGACTGGGGGCTTCAGACACCTGCTGGCGACCGGGCCGCACGCTATAGAGAAATTCCGACAGGCGCCGAAAACGCAGCGATCGCTGCGGGTCCAGGGCGCGTTTTAAGGCCTCGTCGAGCTCCGCGCTGACGTCTGGCCGGTAATGACGCACGCTGCGATAGCTCAGCTGCTCGAGATCGGTATGACTGCGCAGCTGATGGGTCGGCACCGCGTAGGGCAGACGTCCGCTGATCAACCAGTACACCGTGGACGCCAGGGCGTACTGGTCACTGCGCCGGCCGACCTCGTCATCGAGGGCATATTCAGGCGCACTGTGTTCATTGAGCCCCACCTGGGCCACCAGCCGGCGGGATCGCCGGTGACCATCGACATCGCGCAGATGGCAGGCGCTGAAGTCGGTCAGTACCACGCGCCCCTGATCATCGATCAAGACGTTGTCTGGATGGACCTGCTGGTGAATCAGGTCACGGTGATGCAACGCCTGCAGCGCCTTGCCCAGCTGCAGCGCGATGTCGAGTCGTTGACCGAGACTGGCACGCGGATAGCGCGCGACCCACTCGCTCAAGGTCATGCCATCGACGTAACGCATCAGGTAATAGAGATGACGGCGGGACCGGGAAGGCTCGACCACGCTGACCACGAAGGGCGAGTGAACCCTCTCCACCACCCACTGTTGCAGCAGGAAGTGCTCCAGGTAGGCGTTTCGATTCGACAGCTCAGGACTTGGCGCCTTGAGCACACAGACCCGCTCGGTATCCACATCGCGCACCCGGTAGACCCGTGAGTGGGCGGTGCGTGACATCACCGCTTCCACCACCAGTCCGTCGATCTGGTCACCCACCGCAAGCTCGGGGGGAATCGGCAGATCCCCGTACAGCCGACTGGGAGCGTCGCTGGCCGCATCAGGCAGTTCATCCACCCTGACCAGTTGAAAGCAGAAGGGGTCACTGCCGTAGCCCCGCTCACGAGCCCTGGAGCTTGCCGCCTCGGCCAGGCGCTCACAGGCCGCGTCCAGGTCACTGGCATCTTCGCGAATCAGCCGCACATAGTCGGAGGGCATCAGGGTCCCACGCACCCCCTGGGTGGTGAACAGAAAGATGTCCCCCTGCTTCAGCGGCCACTCCGAATAGTCGATGTCGATGCCGACATCCATGCCCAGCGCCCTGGCCGGGTAGCGATAGCCCCCCAGGTCGGTGACGTGGTCGCGGCTCAACTGCTCGAACTCGGCTCCCCGAAGCCGAAACACTAGGGTGTCACCTACATGAAAGAGGTGCGCACAACGGTCCTTGAACACCACCGTCGACAACGACGACACATAGCTGCCGTCCTCCATCTGGCGGGTCATGCCATGACACCAAGCGTTGAGCGCACGCATCACTCGCTGGGCCGACGCCTTGATGGTCCAGTGCGCCGGAGTCGCGTAGTAGTCGTTGAGAAATCCACGCACGCTGAGATCTCCCGCCTGCTTGGCCAGGGCATGGCCTGAGGCTGAATCGCTGATCAGCGCGCAGGCGCCCTTGGGCTCGCCCTCTTCCGGCAGGCGCACCGACATCGAACTGCGCTGCCGATGGCGTTCGGGCGCCACAAAGGCTTGCCCATAACTCAGAGCGAGACGTGCGGTGGCCAAGATCACCTCCTGTGACTCCAGCGTTGATGACGCGACAAGACGTGGGCCAGGGGGCCGACGCCTTCACCGGCGGTATGATACACACCGAATCCCTGATATGCCTGACAAGTCGCCTTTGGCTTTGTTTACTGTGCTTTAGTGGCACCTCACCCCGGCGTCTCGTCCCATGGTTGTCTTGCGCGCCTTGTTGCAGCGCGTCAAGATACGCCCACCATATTGGTAATCCCGTCACGGGGTTCGTATAATCCGACGGATTTTTTTCCGCCGCCCAGGCGGACATCCGCCCAACGAAGGACGCGAGCATGAACTTCGACAACATCCCCGCCGGCAAGGAACTCCCCAACGACCTCTTCGTCGCCATCGAGATTCCCGCCAATCACGCCCCGGTGAAGTACGAAATTGACAAGGACATGGGTGCCCTGCTCGTCGACCGCTTCATGGCGACGCCGATGTTCTACCCGGCCAACTACGGCTTCATTCCGCACACCCTGGCAGACGACGGCGACCCCCTGGACGCCCTGGTGGTCACCCCCTACCCCGTCGCACCCGGCAGTGTCATCCGCGCCCGTCCGGTGGGCATCCTCAACATGACCGACGAAGCCGGCGAAGACGCCAAGCTGGTGTGCGTCCCGCACCCCAAGCTGTCCAGCCTCTACGACGATGTTCAGGAGGTCACCGATCTGCCCGAGCTGCTGCGTCAGCAGATCGCCCACTTCTTCGAGAACTACAAGGATCTCGAGAAGGGCAAGTGGGTCAAGGTGGAATCCTGGGAAGGTGTCGAGGCCGCCCGCAAGGCCATCGAAAAGTCCGCCGCCGCCTACACCAAGGCCTGAGCATCGGCGCAGACGCGCCAGCGACGGTTGCTTCCCCAGGCCACGCCTGGTCCTGGGGAAACGTCAAAAAAAGCCGCCCGGATTCGGGCGGCTTTTTTGCTGTGCCTGTTACTGTGCCTGTCTGGCGGGCTGGACGCTGCGCTCTTCCGCCTGCGCATCAACGGCTGCTGCTGCGGTCCTCGAGCGCCCGGGAGTTCAGCCTCGCGTTCTCAGCAGGGCAAAGCAGGCGGTGCACATCACCAGATAGGCGCTGAAGGTATGGGGGTCACGAAACATCGTCTGGGTCAGGCCGAACCCCGCATACATCACCACGATCAGCGCGCCGGACAGGGCGAGCACACGACACTGGCCATCGCCATGATCGAGGCGACGCACAAAGCTCGCCAACGGAATCCCATAGAACAGCAGCAGCAGCGCCACCCCCGCAAGGCCACGTCGAGCGGCGGTGTCCAGCACGTCACTGTGAAGCTGGAACCCGATTCCGGCCATGCCCTCGGGCAGCCGGCCCGCCGCGACCAGTGTCTCGAGCCAGGCGACCAGACCATCCTCTCCCCAGCCCCAGAGGGGGCGGGCAGCGAACGCATCGCCAGCGATGCCCCACAGATGCCAGCGCAAGCCCGCGTTGGTGTCGACGGCCCCCTGGCGCCATAGCAGGACGATATCCTCGGCCAGTGCCCACAGCCGAGGCAGTGCCACCAGGGTCGCCACGCCGATCGCCAGGGTGACGGTCAGCTGGATGGCGAAGCGCCGGCGGGGTGTAAGCGTCGACCAATAGAAGCGCGCCCGCCGGCCGTGACGCAGGACCAGCACCAGCATCACCAGCGGCAGGGTCAGCCAGCCGCCCCGGGTGCCGGACAGCAGCGAGCCAAGCAGCCCCATCACCGCTCCCAGCGCCGCCCACCAGAGGAACAGGCCGCGCCGCCCTTCACTGACGTTGTCGAGCCACCACACCAGGCTGAGCACCCCGAGCACCAGGCTGAGATTACCAAAGGGAATGGCGTTGATCAGATCGCCAGCCCGACGCTCATCCTCGATCAGTCGGTCATACAGCGCCTTCAGCCCGGATAGCACCGCCCCCAGGGTAATCCCGCGCCACCACCAGTAAAGCGAGGGAGGCCTGGCACGCCATGCCAATAACAAAAGCAGCCCAAGCCAGGGCCACCAGGGCAGTGACGGCACGCTATAACGCGCCAGGGGCGGCCCGCTACGCCCCGCGTCCAACACCAGCTGACAACCGAAAAGCGCCAGCATTGCCACCCATGCAAGGGACTCGGCGTCCCGGGGAAGACTGCGCCGCACCAGCACCGCCATCGCCGCCAGTGACACCAGCAGCATTCCGGTGAACCGATACGCCCAGGGTAGCGTCAGCAGACTGGACAGGAAGACGAACAGTGCCAGCCCCTGGATGGCCGACGAGGACTGCGCCGGCCATCCCCGATAGTGCCTTGCCACACCCGGCGGCGTGCGCATGGCTCAGGCGACGATGCCATGATAGGAGCGATACCAGTCGACGAATCGAGCCGCGCCCTCCTCGACCCCGATGCGCGGCTGATAGCCGGTAGCGCGATACAGTGCAGTGGTGTCGGCCCAGGTCCGAGGAACATCGCCCGGTTGCATCGGCAGGAAGTTGTACTCGGCCTTGCGCCCCAGTGCCGCCTCGATGGCATGGATAAAGTCCATCAGCCCCACCGGGCTACCGTGTCCGATGTTGTAAAGTGCGTAGGGTGCACTGCTGCGATCCGGTGAGTCGTCGACCACGCCGACGTCGGGGTCCGCGCTGGGGACCACTTCCAGCAAGCGCACGATGCCCTCGACGATGTCGTCCACATAGGTAAAGTCCCGCGACATCTCCCCGTGGTTGTAGACGTCGATCGGACGACCTTCGAGGATCGCCTTGGTGAACAGGAACATCGCCATGTCCGGTCGCCCCCAGGGGCCGTAGACGGTGAAGAACCTGAGTCCGGTGGTCGGCAATCCGTAGAGGTGGGAGTAGGTGTGCGCCATCAGCTCGTTGGCCTTCTTGGTCGCGGCGTAGAGGCTGACAGGATGGTCGACATTGTCGCGTGTGGCGAAGGGCACCACCTGATTCATGCCGTAGACAGAGCTGGACGAGGCATAGAGCAGGTGCTCTACCTGCTGGTGCCGGCATCCTTCGAGCACATTGAGATGCCCCACCAGATTGGCATCCACGTAGGCGTGGGGATGGGTCAAGGAGTACCTTACCCCCGCCTGTGCCGCCAGGTGCACGACACGATCGAACCGCTCGTCGGCAAACAGCCGGTCGACACCCTCGCGATCGGCCAGATCCAGCCGCACGAAACGTACGTTCTGCAGCTTTTCTAGACGTGCCAGCCGCGCTTTCTTCAAGGACACGTCGTAGTAGTCATTGAGGTTGTCCACACCGACCACCTCAAGCCCGTCACGGGCCAGACGTGCGGCCAGCGTCGAGCCGATGAACCCTGCCATCCCGGTAACAAGCACCTTCATCTGTTCCCTACTCCCATGGTGCTGGCAAGATCCGTCCACGGCACTCTCGCCACGTTTGACCGCCGTACTGTAGACGCCCTGAACCGAACACCAACAGGGCATCACTAGTCCGACGACTGGTCAATATCTAATGCTCTACGGCAAAGTCTCTAATAATATTTGCCGTATCAATCAACCGCGTTTCTCCTCCCACCAACAGACTACAACTGCACACTTTTTAACTTCCTGCACAGTAAATCTTACGAAACCCCTGCATACCCGCCATTATCAACACCTTTGCATTGACTTCAATGGAGGAGGAACACATTTCCCTTGGACATCTAAGAATTTCGCCGCCATGACGTGACTCATTTCATACCCTCACTTCATACGCACACCACTAATTTCACGCATGAAAATGACTTCTCTAAATCTCGTTAACCAATTATCAAAACCATCAACCAATGGGATTTTTTTGACGCTGGTTAAATATTTCAATGCAGATATGATGCAGGAAAGGAATAGCACGTCGCAAAGCCAATCCAGACAACGAGGAAACAGCACAGTCGTCCAAACAAAATCCTAAAATATGGACGATTTTCCAAGCAGGGGATCCCTACCATGGGCAACATGATCGAAGCCGCCTTGCGACTCCCTCGTCGCAAGAAAAGGATATTTCAGCTCGTCGCCGATATCATGCTTATCGAGACCAGCCTCGTCGTATCCATGGCTATCAATGGGCTTTTTGGCGCTTTTGTGCGCGCCCCTTCCGCCTACGCCTTGAATGTACTTGTCACGGCGATATCCCTGGTCGTCTTTATCAAGCTAGGCCTCTATCGCGCCGTACTCAGATACGTCGGAAGCCGCGCTATCGTGACCCTGTTCATTGGCGTCGCCACCTCGACGCTGGTGCTTGACCTGCTTGGCCGCGCGATATTCTCCCCGCTTCCTGCAGGTGTCCTTTTCGACTATTTCCTGCTCAGCCTGCTGCTGACCGGCGGCACGCGTTTTGCCCTGAGAAGCCTCTACCAGCATCGTCTGATGAAGGACAAGCCCAGGGTGCTTATCTATGGTGCGGGCTCTGCAGGCTGCAAGCTGGTGGCCTCTCTTCGCCAGGGAAGTGACTACCTCCCGGTGGCCTTCGTCGATGACTGGCGCGGCATGGAGGGTACCCATGTCGAAGGTCTCGAGGTCCACTCTCCTCGTCATATTGCAAAGCTGGTCGAGCGCCTAAACATCGAAAAGATCCTGCTCGCCATTCCCAGTGCCAGACGCAGACGTCGCCAGGAGATAGTGGCGTCACTGGAACCCCTCAATATCACGATCCAGACCATTCCACGCCTGGATGATGTGGTGCAGGGCAGAGCGAAGATCGAAGATATTCGTGACGTCAGTGTCGAAGAACTGCTGGGCCGTGACCCGGTCCCCCCGCGACAGGATCTGATGGACGCCAATATCCGCGACCAGGTGGTCATGGTGACCGGTGCCGGCGGCTCGATCGGGTCGGAATTGTGCCGACAGATACTGGCTCAACGTCCACGCCAACTGCTGCTCTTCGATAGCTGCGAGTACTCGCTGTACCAGATCGAACAGGAGCTTCTGGGGTTCCTGGACAGCCTGAGCCTTGCTGTTGAGCTGAAGCCATTTCTCGGCACGATCCAGGATCAGAAGCGTCTTCGCATCATCCTGCAGGGCTTCAAGGTGGACACCATCTACCATGCCGCCGCCTACAAGCATGTGCCCATGGTCGAGCACAACATGGTCGAAAGCCTCAAGAACAATACCTTTGGCACCCTGGCCGCTGCGCGAGCGGCGATCGACAGTGGGGTATCGACCTTTGTGCTGATTTCCAGCGACAAGGCGGTGCGCCCCACCAACGTCATGGGCACCAGCAAGCGCCTCGCCGAGCTGGTCTGTCAGGCGCTGGCCGAGCAATCGTCGACCACCCGCTTCTGCATGGTGCGCTTCGGCAACGTGCTGGGTTCCTCCGGCTCGGTGATTCCCCTGTTCCGGCGCCAGATTCAACAAGGTGGCCCGGTCACCGTGACCCATCCCGAGATCACCCGCTACTTCATGACCATCCCGGAAGCGGCGCAACTGGTCATCCAGGCAGGCGCCATGGGCCAGGGGGGAGACGTGTTCGTGCTGGACATGGGGCAACCGGTGAAGATTCTCGATCTCGCCAGGCAGATGATTCGGCTGTCGGGGCTGGAGCCTCGCACGGCCGACAACCCCCATGGCGAGATCGACATCGTCTTCACCCAACTACGTCCCGGCGAAAAGCTCTACGAGGAGTTGCTGATCGGACAGAACGACCAGCCCTCGGAGCACCCTCGGATCATGACCGCCAACGAAGGCTACTGGTCCTGGTCGCAACTGGCCCCCTACCTGGAGCAACTGCGCTCGGCACTGGACAGCGCTGAACTCGAGCGCGTGAGGGAACTGCTGCGCCTGCCGCCCACCGGTTACAGCCCTACCGGGGGTATCGCCGATCTTGTCTGGCGCCAGCACATGGCCCAGCCAGCCTCACCGACACGACGACTCGCTGGCGCCGCAGACCCCAGTCCTGCCCCCCTTGCGCTTGCGGCAAAGCCACTCTAGCGCCGATCCCCCAGGTTCTGCTGACACGAGGCCCCCATGGAACATTCACTGACGCTGGACAAGGCACGCATCGCGGTCATCGGGCTTGGCTATGTCGGCCTGCCGCTGGCGGTCGAATTCGGCAAGCGCTACCCCACTCTGGGCTTCGATATCAGTGCCGAGCGTATCGCTCAGTTGCACGACGGTATCGATACCACGCGAGAAGTGACACCAGGCGAGCTGAACCTGGCGCCGCTGCTGAGTTTCACCTATCAGCCGGCCAGGCTGGCCGACGCCAATGTCTACATCGTCACGGTCCCCACCCCGATCGACGCCCAGCACAATCCCGACCTGACACCGTTGCTGGGGGCCAGTGCCACGGTGGGCAGGGTGATTGCCAAGGGTGATATCGTGATCTTCGAGTCGACGGTCTATCCTGGCGCCACCGAGGACGAGTGCATCCCGGTCATCGAGAAGCTGTCCGGGTTGCGCTACAACCGCGACTTCTTCGCCGGCTACAGCCCGGAGCGCATCAATCCCGGTGATCGCGAGCATCGGGTCACCAACATCCGCAAGGTGACCTCCGGCTCGACGCCGGCCAGCGCCAACTTCGTCGATGAGCTCTACGCCTCGGTCATCACCGCCGGCACCTTCCGGGCCAGCTCGATTACCGTGGCCGAGGCCGCCAAGGTCATCGAGAATACCCAGCGCGACGTCAACATCGCCTTGATCAACGAACTGTCCATCATCTTCGAGCGTCTGGGCATCGACACCGAAGAGGTGCTGGAAGCGGCCGGCACCAAATGGAACTTCTTGCCCTTCCGTCCTGGCCTGGTGGGCGGGCACTGCATCGGCGTGGACCCCTACTATCTGACCCACAAGGCGCAGCAGGTTGGCTACCATCCCGAGGTCATCCTGTCCGGCCGCCGTATCAATGACGGCATGGGCGCCTACGTGGCCAATCAGTTGATCAAGTGCCTGGCCAAGCGACGCATCCATGTGCAGGATGCCCGGGTACTGATCATGGGCCTGACGTTCAAGGAGAACTGCCCGGACCTGCGCAATACCCGTGTCATCGATATCATCGACGAGCTGCGCGAGTTCAACGTGGCGGTGGACGTGCTCGACCCCCACGTGGACCGTGACGAGGCGGTGGCCGCCTTTGGCCTTCGCCCTGTCGACGAACCGGAACCCGGCGCCTACGACGCCGTCATCATCGCCGTCGCTCACCACGAATTCCGTGATATCGGGGTCGAGCGAATCCGCGGCTGGGGCAAGCCGGAACACGTGCTGTATGACCTCAAGTATCTGCTGCCCAAGGGCGCGGCGGATCTGCGCCTCTAGCCTTTGTCACTACGCCTGGGGGCATCTGTATCTGCGCCTCTAGCGTCCGTAGCCACGCCCGGGCATCTTGCAGCGGCCATCGCCTTGCGTCCCTTCCTTCCGCTGCCGCCTGGCCAATCGCTGAGGCGGCGCAGGTGCAAGAGGTGCCCGGCAGACAGCCAAAATGGTGCCCCAGAAACGCAATGGGCAAGACCCGAAGGCCCTGCCCATTGCGGTTTTTCCAGAGGCGTAGCCGCGGCCACGCTCAACAGCGTTCCACAGGCTCAACAGACTGACGTCGACAGCCCCACAGCGACAACGTCACTCGGGACAGAGTGCAGGCTGCGTTGCCCGCGCCATGACCTCCTCGAGCACCCGACAGGTCTTGTCCATCTGTTCCTCGGTCAGGGTCGGATGGATCAGCAGCATCAGGCTGGTCTCTCCCAGTTCCCTGGCCACCGGCAACGGCCGCGCCGGGCGCCAGGGAGTGTTGTCGAAGGCGCGTTCCCGGTAGACCTCGGAGCAGCTGCCACTGAAACAGGGCACCCCCTGGGCATTGAGACACTGCATGATGGCGTCGCGGCTCCAGCCCTCGGCCAGGCGTTCGGGACGGACAAACACATAGGCCTTGTAGCCGGCATGGACGATGTGTTCGGGCGGACGCGGAGCCCGCAGTCCCGGACAGCGATCGGCGGCGTCGAGAATGGCGTAAAGATTGGCGCGGCGGCGCTGACTCCACTGAGCCATGCGCGCGAGCTGGCGTCTTCCCAGCACCGCCTGCATCTCGGTCATCCGCCAATTGGTACCGAAACTGTCGTGCAGCCAGCGGAACCCCGGCGGGTGGGCCCGCTCATGGACCGCTTCCCAGCTCTTGCCGTGGTCCTTGTAGGCCCACATACGCCGGTACAGCCCAGGGTCGTCGGTGGTGACCATGCCCCCTTCCCCGCCGGTGGTCATGATCTTGTCCTGACAGAATGACCAGGCCGCCACATCACCGAAGGTGCCGACGCTGCGGCCACGATAGCGCGCACCGTGTGCCTGGGCGCAGTCCTCGATGATGGAAAGACCAAAGGTCTGCGCCAGTTCACCGAGGGCATCCATGTCACAGGGCCAGCCCGCCAGATGGACGGCGACGATGGCGCGGGTGCGTGGGCTCAGGCACTCCTCGACGCTGGCGACCGACAGGTTCTGAGAGTCACGCTCGATGTCGGCAAACACCGGGGTAGCGCCCGCATTGACGATGGCCGACACCGACGCCAGGAAGGTCCTGGGGGTCACGATCACCTCATGCCCTGGTCCGATATCCAGGGCATGCAGCGCCAGATCCAGCGCCAGGGTGCCGTTGGCTACGGCGACAGCGTGGTGGGCGCCTGTCCAGGCGGCGAATTCGCGTTCGAACTCGCGGCCCTCGTCGCCGGTCCAGTAATTGACGCGTTGACTCAGCAGCACGCGCGATACCGCCTCGGCGTCGCCTTCATCGAAGCAGGGCCAGGGTGCGAAGGGGCCATTGAGCATAGGGGCTTTTCTCTACGGAGGTCTTGTCGGGGTACCACCGGCTGGGGCTTGTCTGAAAAGTGCCTACGCTCGGTAATACGGCGTTAAAAATCGGATCAACATGCTCATTTACACCCTTCTACGGAGGTCTTGTCGGGGCGTCCCCGGATACGAAGATGGGACGCTGTCGTAAACTCGCTCCCACTCAGCGCACGTGGCGTGACTCATGGTCGAGTCGATGGTCCAGAAGCTGGTTCGGAAGCTGTTTCGGAAACTGTTTCGGTCGATGCTTCAGAGGACGGTGCAGACGGCAGGCTACCGATCTGCGCCGGAAGGCCGATCCGCTGGTACAACTGCCGATACTGCTCAACCACCTGATCAAGTCCGAACTCGCTCACGATGCGCTCTCTTGCCTCTCGTCCCCGTTCCCGGCGCCTGTCGGCAGGTTCGTTCAAGGCTTCCAGCAAGGCCCGGGCGAGGGCCTGGCTATCTCGTGGTGGCACGATGCGTCCGCTGGTACCGAGGATGTAGTCGCTGTCACCGACATCGGTCGCCACACAGCTCAGTTCGCAGGCCATGGCCTCCGCCAGGGCATTGGGGAAGGCCTCGAGCCATGAACTCTGACAGAACACATCCATCGCCTGCATCAGCTCACCCACGTCGTCTCGCTCACCCGTCAGCAAGAAGCGCGAGCGGTACTCGTCCGGCACGATGCCGGCCAGCTCCGGCGCATCGAAATCGACGCCACGACCGACCACCAGAAAGCGTGCCAGAGGCATTCGTTCGGCGACGGTGACGCAGGCCCGCAACAGATTGGGATGATCCTTGATCGGGTGGCATCGGGCCACATGCCCCACCACCCGTTGTTCATCGGTGAACCCCAGACGCTTCCGCACCTGTTGCCGGCTGGCCGAATCCGGCGCCACGGCGGCGGTATCGAAGCCGTTGGGAATGACCAGTACTGCGTCATCGCGGAAGCCGAAGTCGCGATGTTGCCGCCGAGACAGGCGACTGTTGAAGACGATCGCCCCGGGCCCGCCCGAGAGCCGTCGGTTGGCGCGAATGGCCCACCGGGTCAATGGTTTGTGGCGCTCGATCTGGTAGAGGCACTGGCGCACGTTCCAGCTCACCGCCGGCCGCTGGCGGCACAGGCGAGCCGCCATGCTGGCCATGAGGTTGCCGTGGTACATCCAGCCCTGAATGACGTCAGGGGCGAAACGTCGCACCAGAGCACCCAGACGAGGCAGGGTCCAGGGCGCGGGAATTCCCTGGCGCATGCCAAGGGCATGGACCTCGATGCCCAGCTCGCGAATACGTGGCCCGTAGCTACCCTCGTCCATCAGGGCGATCACTGCGACCTCGTCCGGGGCACTGACGCCTGCGGCCAGCAGATTGTAGAGATTTCGCTCCGCGCCACCGGTACCGAGTCCGGTGATGACATGAAGTACACGCACAGACATGGGCAGACACATCCTGTGATGGGCAAGAAAGCGACAACAACGCAGTCGCTCAGGGAAACCGAAGAGGCGCCACGGAAATGGCGGTGGCCGAGATTTGCCGCGGATGGCCCGAGCACAGAGCCTTGCGCAGGGGCATCAGAACTCAGCCCAGCGACGCCATCGACGATACGCCGCTGTTCAGGCGAACAAGGTAGCGCTCGACGGCCAGTTCGGCGCCAAAATCGGCGGCGCGCTGGTGAACCGGTGGATGCTCGTCACGCGACAGCACTTCCTCGAGCGCGTCTGCAAGCGCTTCGCTGTCGCCCATGGGAATCAGCCGCCCCCAGCGCCCGCCCTCGAGAATTTCCTGAGGGCCCGAGGGGCAGTCAGTCGCTACCACCGGGGTGCCGCAGGCCATCGCCTGGATCAGCACGCTAGGCAACCCCTCGGCGTAGGACGACAACGCGAAGACCCGGGCCTTGCGCATATACACAAAAGGATTGTCGACGAACCCGGGCAGCGATACGGCGTCAGCCACCCCGAGACGATGCGCCTGGTCAAGCAGCGTGTCTCGCAGCGGTCCTTCGCCGAGAATCGTCAGTCGCACCTCTCGGTGCTCATGGCGCTGACGCAGGCGTGCCAGAGCGTCGATCAGCACGTCGAAACCCTTCTGTTCGATCAAGCGTCCCACCGCGACGATGCCGACTTCGCCGATATCCTCCACCGACGACTCGGCGAGCTGCACCAGCCGCTTGTCGACGATGGGATTGAAGATGACCTCGATCCGAGAGGGGGCCAGCGCCAGGCCTCTGGCCAGGTCATCGGCGACACCTTGGGAGACCGCTACCACGGCGTCGGCTCGCAGATAGGCATGGCGCATCAGCCGCCGCATCACCCGGGCATTGAATCCGGTGTTTCTGGCGGTCACTGCAAAATAGTTGGTGTGCTCGGTCACCACCAGTCGACAGTCGAGGCGGGCCAGCGCCCGCGCCGCCACCGCCACCACGTTGGCGTGGCCCATCGCCGACAACAGGGCAGCGGGCCGCTCGCGCTTTAGATAGCGCACCAGCGCAGGCAGACTGCTGGCGACCCTGGAGGCGCCCAGGCTGACGTGGTGTATGCCGGGGGCGATCTCCGCCTGGTAGACGTTCTCGTCGCTGGCGGTGACCAGGTCCACATCATGCCCGGCCGCAACGAAGCCATTGGCAAGCAGCACCATGACCCGCTCCGCGCCGCCGCCCCGCAGCGACGGCAGAAACAAGGCAATTTTCATAAGGAGCGCATCCCATTAATTATTTTTCCGCTCATTCGTCTGTGCATTGGCTATCGGAGAAGGAAAGAACGACGCACGTAAGATAGCAGCAAGAAAAAAGCGTTTTTCACATTGTCATAAAACGGATACATTACAATACTTTGCAAGATAGCTTTTGGAGATGGTGCTTTCCTGTCATAGTTCCTAAGTTTTAACGAAAGAATATCTCTTTTACGGTCCGACAATCGATGTTTATCGCAAAACAGGACGTAGGCCGCGCGAATTTTTTCGACCTTTTGAGAACTTATACGGTGAAACCCATGACTTACATCCATGATATATCCGTCCATATCCGAACACTGCGCCGTACCGGCTGACAGCAGCAGAAGTCTATACCAGCACTCGTAGTCCTGCCACGCTGGAAAGTTCGGATCGTACCCTCCTACCTCCTGCAACAATGATGTCGACGTAAAGACCTGATTCCCGACCCAGTTATTGCATATCAAAATATCGGCGTTTCTAATATGGCACTTTTTCCTCTTTCTTTTTACGCCCCCACCCTCCATCAAAACACGCTGGTGGGAATATAAAAAAACTACACCAAGCGAGCGTTTTTCCCAATTTTTTACGAAACATTCGATGTACCAAGGAAGTAGATAATCATCGTCATCAACTCCAGTAATCAACTTTCCCTTCGCCGAAAAAATAGCGGTATTACGGCTTCCACAGGCCCCTGGCTCTTTCGAGTTCTTCAAGACTCTCAGTCTTTCATCCCTGCGAGATACAACTTCCAGATATTCCAGACTTCCATCATTTGAGCCGTCGTCGACCACAATTACGTCCAGTCTCCTGTATGACTGATTCAGTATCGACTCGAGGCACCTCTCCAAAAGATGACGCCTATTTTTGGTCGGAACATATACTGTAACAATTGGTGTTTCCAAGATTGATGTTTCCAAGGCGCCTCCCCGCAGTCGAAGCTGACAGTCATTAGCGAAGCTTTAAAACTATATTTCTAACATGCTTCTACACATCAGGTAGGTGTAACAGTTCACCAAGGTACCGTAGCCCTTTCCCACTATAACCATCATCCATATTTGCGGAGAGGGTGAAAGTCATTTCGCCGAGCAACAGGCGCCCCTTCTCAATATAGGAGTCAACACGAACATAAGGAAATGGCGAAGAAAGTTCTTTATCACATGCCAACATAGCGTCCAGACACTCGGGTTTCTTCAGAAGTTTCTCGTCCATAATTACGGGGACGTCCTCTTCAGGGAAGGTTTTTCATGACACTCGACAACCAACGGATTCTTGCAATACAGCTTCAGCCATTGAAGCTTTTCATCAAACTTCCTGGGAGCGCGCAAGTCAAGACGCCTTCCAGCAACCTTGTAATGCAGCAACTTTGTAGCCCAAACACTGGAAACTCTATCGACCAGCCCAAATATCATAGTCCAGCACCGGGCCTGCAAAATGTATGAAAGTTTCGACAGTGTCATCCAGAGCCTCCACATCACCAACAAACACAAAATATCGCTTAAAATTTTTAAATGAGACGATCCTTGCAACAACATCCAGTAATCTCGACAAGATCTCCGAGATACCTCTGCCCATATTCATTATATCTTGATGACATGTTACCACCAGGCGTAAACGTCATCTCGCCAAGGATTGCTTTTCCTCCGCTATCGTAAAAATCTACACGTACAAAAATAAACCCTTTCGACAAACGAGCTGAATAGTCGAGCATGTGTTCGAGCGATTTTGGTATTTCTACCACCCCATCAATCTGATCCTCTTTTTCATTCAAAGGCAGCAAAACCCAATCAGGACGATAAAAATTCATCTTTAAATCGTATCCGTTCCTCTTGCATACCAGAACCACTGCTGGTCTTCCGGAAAAACAATAAACTTTGTAGTCCAGCGGCAAGCCTCCATCTTCACCTTCTATAAATCTTTCTATAATCACACGTGGCTGAATACCATCATAGTGATATTCAAGATTTTTCCGCCCATACTTTCTCTTCAACCACTTCCTCAACTTACGAGAAACAGAGACAACGTCAACCTTTGACTTATCACCTACCACTACATTGTAACCACAACCATGGGTGCACTTGACGACATAACGATCAGGCAAATCATCCCAACAGATATCATCCACACTGGTGTATACACCCACTAGGGATGTCAGCGCTGACTCACACCCTCGATCAATTGCAAAACTCCTGAGTTCAAACTTATCAGCACACCGAGTAACATCGTATTGATTCCCGTAAAGCTTTAACCATTGTAGCTTTTCGTTGAACTCAATGGGAGGATCCAGCCTAAGTCGCCGACCTGTTTTGAATGAATGCAAGAGTTTCGTAGCCAGCCTCGGAGATGCATGATTGATGGCGAGAAAAAACCACTGCTGCAAAAGAATCCAGCCTTTATTAACTAGCTTTTCGAACATATCCACCACGGTTTACCTCTACGTTTCCTTACGTAAGCCACAACTCCCATCACCATGTAGTGCACCAGGATTCCTGAGAAGCTGATGGTCGCGCCGTCTTGCCCGCAACAGGGTCACACCGACCAGCGCCAGATTGAGCATGGCGCCGACCAGAGAGAAGGCCACCACCGCAACGAGATCGCTGTGATACACCCGAAACCCCACATACAGCGCGGCCACACGGCCGAGCACGCTGAGTACCTCGTAGATCAGAAAACCCCGCTGCAGGCCCAGACTGGCGATGGAGGCCACACTGGGCTTGTTGAGAAAGGCAAAGTACAGCCAGACCGCCATCCAGCGTGCGTACTCGCCCGCCTGCCACCAGGGGTCACCGAACAGCAGAGCAAACAGCCAGGGCCCCAGCACCACCATGGCGCCAAAGGGGACGAGCCCCACCGCCGCCATCACCAGGGTGGTCTTCGCCAGTGACGCGGTAATCGGCTCGCCGCGGTTGACCGCCGAGGCCACATGGGGATAGAAGACGTCGTTGACCGACTTCGCCAGCAGCACCATGGGCGCGGCCAGTACCGAGGCCGCCAGGCTGTAATGCCCGGCGGCTGCGGTACCGAAGAATGCCGCCAGCAACAACACCGGCAACGACTGCGACAAGGCGTTGAGCGTCACCTGGGGTGCGCGATACAAGGGAAAGTCACGGTGGCGACGCGCCAGTTCCCGCCATGGGGCGCCCCGGCCCTCGCCGACCAGACCATCACCGAGTCGCCGGTCTGCCCACCACAGCAGCAAGGCGTTAAGCCCACTGGCGGCGGCGGTGACAAGTACCAGCGTCACCCCGACCGGATGCAGCACTCCGCCGGTCGCCTTGGCCAGGTTGAGGACCAGGGCATGGATCATCGCCACCTTGGCCGTCACCCCGAATCGCTGACGCCGAATCAGCCACTGCTGCATGACCTGTTGCATGGCCGCCAGCAGCATGGCCACAGGCAGCAGCCAGATCAGCATGGCGGCAAGCCTCGGATCGAGATGCCGATCCAGTAGTGGTTGCAGCACAGTGAGCGCCGCCACGGCGGCCAGCGCCAGCAGCACCGCCAACCCCATGCTGAGCCGGGCCAGCCCCCGGGCGTCTTCGTCGCGCGGCGGCAACACCATGGCGACCGGGTAGGTCAGGGCCGCCAGCGGCGCGACGACACTGACCAGGGCGCTGAAGGAACCGGCCAGGCCAAAGGCGTCAGGGCTGAACAGACGGGTGATGAGTGGTGCAAAGGCCAGACTCAGCGCCTGAGCCCCCGCCGTGCCACCGGCTACCAGCAACACCTGGGACAGCAAGCGATGACGTCTGAGCGCTATCAGCCAGCCCCGTTGCGGCAAGACCGCGGCCACCGAGTCGGTATCCCGGGGCGTCATTCATTGCCTCGAAAGGGCTTCATGGTGACGCTTCCTTGGCCACTGATACCCTCGCGGCGCAGCACCTTGACGACCGTCATGGCCAGTATCCGGATATCGAGCGCCAGGCTGTGGTGGTCCACGTACCAGACGTCAAGCTGGAAGCGCTCGCGCCAGGAAAGCGCGTTCCTGCCGTTGACCTGGGCCCAGCCCGTAATCCCCGGTCGTACCTCGTGGCGACGTGCCTGGTCCCGGTCATACAGCGGCAGGTACTCCATCAGCAGCGGGCGTGGCCCGACCAGACTCATCTCGCCTTTCAGCACGTTCCAGAGCTCGGGCAGCTCGTCCAGGCTGGACGCCCGCAGCCAGCCCCCGAGCGTCGTCATGCGCTGCTCGTCGGGCAGCGTGCGTCCCTGCTCGTCACAGCGCTGGGCGAGGGTCCTGAACTTGATCAAGCGGTAGGGACGGCCATGCAGCCCAGGGCGCCACTGAAAGAAGAAGGCCGGCTTGCCAAGCCTCAGCCGGACGAGTCCCCAGATGCCGAGCATCAAGGGGAATAGCAGAACCAGCAACGAGGCGGCCACCAGCACATCCAGACAACGCTTGGCCATCATCATCTCACCACGCTGGGGTCGAGCCCTGCCGGGCAGGACGACGCCGTCTCGACCCCCATGGCGTCGAGGATGCTGTGATTGACGCGGTGCACGTCGTAGCGCTCCTCGGCGCGAGCGCGGGAGGCCTGGCCGTGCTGGACGATCAGCGCCGGCGTTTCCAGATAGCGTTGCAACGCCAGGCACAGGGCGTCGACGTCTTTCACCTCCACCAGATAACCGTTGACCCCCGGCGCGACGGTCTCGCGGCATCCCGGCGCGTCGGTGGTCACCACCGCACGCCCCAGGGCCATGGCCTCGAGCACCGTTCTCGGGGTCCCCTCGCGATAGGACGGCAGCACATAGACGCTGCATTCGGCGATGGCCGGACGGACATCATCGAGTCGACCGAGGTACTCGATGGCGCCGTCATCGATCCACGTCTGAAGCTCGTGCGCCGCGATGCTGTCGGGGTTGTCGTCCAGCCAACCCGCCAGGCGAAAGCGCACCTGGGGATGGCGCTGGCGGATACGCGTCGCCGCCTCGGCGTACTCGCGCACCCCCTTGTCACCCAGCAACCGAGCGATCAGCAGGAAGCTGACCGGCTCTGTCGCTGGAGCCACCGGCAAAAAATGCGCCAGATCCACTCCGGAACCGTTGATCACCCGGGACGCCGTGGTATCAAGGAGAATCCCCTCCTCGATGAACAGGCGACGATCATCCGGGTTCTGGAACAGCACCATATGAGCCCGCCCCAGAGCGACGCGGTACAACCGCCGCACCAGCGCCTTGATCAAGCGGCGCTTGTTGCCACCCTGGGCGCCACCCTGGGCGCCCTCCTGGGTGCCGGTAAAGGCGTACCCCAGCCCGGTGACCAGCAGGGTCCGCTGGCGCACCCCCAACATCCAGGCAGCCAGTGCCCCGTAGACCACCGGCTTGATCGTGTAGGCAAAAAGCCCATCGGGGCGTACCCGCAGCATCAATCTCATCAGAGCCGCCAGGGTCTTCAGATCGGCCAGCGGGTTCATGCCGGTGCGCGAAAGCGGGATATCGTGCAGCGTCGCGCCGAGGGCCTCGAGACTGGCTTTAAGACGCGACGAAGCAGCCGAGCGATCGGCGTCACCCTCACCGCCGGCGTCAACGGTAGCGCCCCTGCCCCCCACGGGCGCGGCGACATGGACCTCGATTCCGCGAGCGACCATCTCCCTGATCAGCTCACCGCGAAACCCGACGATGGACTCGGGGTAGCTCGCTACCATCAACAGTCGCTTGATCATCTCGCCACTCCATTTGGCGTGCTTTCGACAGACGGCGTAGAGCCCCCGGACGATTCGGCGTCGGTGGTTGTCTGGCGCGGGCGCCCCATGACGGACATCAACAGATAGATAAGCACCGGGGTAAACATCCACTTCTGACGCGCAGCGATGCCCAGATTGGCAGTGGTCATCGCCAGGATGGTCCAGGCCAGCAGCAGGTAAAACCACAGAAACAGTCGATTGGCGGGAGGCGCATTGCGCCCGGCGATGGCGGCGATGCCACCGACCACCATCAGATACAGCAAGATGACGTTATCCACCGAGGACGCCAGCTGGAACACACTGCTGGCTTCCATGGGCAGCGGCCTGAACATATAGGTGAAAAGCTGCATCGGCAGACTCATGGAGGCGATGTCCACCGCACCGCCGCCGGTCTGGTTGTAGCTCTGCCGCAATTCGATGTAACTCATCACCTGATCGGCATCGGAGCCGCTGCCGACCCCGGCGTAATCCAGCGCCAGGGGTACGATGATCGCCGCCCCGGCAAGCGCCGCAGTCCCCAGCAAAAGCCGCTGCCACAGCACGACGCCGGGCTGCAGACAGAAGGCAGCCGCCAAGGCGATCAGCTGTATACCGGCCATGTGCGGTCGCACCACCAGCATGATCATGACCGCCACCACCATCAGCAGGTGACGGCGTCTGAGATCAAGCGCCGCCCACAGCGAAAGCCCCATGGACAGAAACGACAGCGCATCCTTGCCGATGGCGGAGCCCCAGTAGTGCATCGAGGGCAGAAAGAGTACGGCCAGCGCCAGCAGACGAATACCCAGGGCACGCTCGGCAATGGCCTGATGGAGACTGCCGGCGAAGGCCAGCAGCCCGACATAGCCGGCCAGATTGAACACCAGAAAGGTCCCCAGAAACGACAGCCCCAGCCCCTGGGTGAACAGCGAGGTGAACACGATCACCCCGGCGGTGCCAAAGGAGAACTCGACGCCGTCGTTCAACGACGCCCGGTAGTACATCAAGGAATCTCCGCCGTCGCCGTTGACGAACCAGGCGTAGAGCACGCAGAAGGCCGTGTGCCAGAGATAGAGCGGCAGACACAGCATGTAAGACAGCCCGAAGGCTCGCCCCACCGCTCTGGCAAGCCACTGACCGAGCACGAACACCGCCAGGGCGGAGTACACGTCCCAGGCGGAGGTGACATAAGGGATGGGAACCATCGGCGGTAAGCTCACTCATTTGACGTGCAGGCATGCCGTTCGACTACCACGGGGGCCAGGCGCTGGACGGACAGCGTCCTTCTCAGGCAATCGCCACATGGTCGATGTCGTCGTGACCGGGATCGCCCACGGCCAGATCGCAGACTCGTCGGATATGAACGTCGCCCTTGAGGTCGACGAAGGTCACCCTGTCGAGCAGATCCAGGCAGTAGAGTTCAGAAGACGAGGAATAGTGATACACCACCAGTTCGTCGACCCGGCTAGCCAGTAGACGAATCCACACCTCGGCGGGAATCCACGGCTGCTCCAGCACCTGGATATCAGCATCGAGCCAGGCGCAGCCGTCGTGGGGATGGGGCTTGAACAGCAACAGAGGATGACGTCGCTTGAGCTCGGCAAGCCTCTCGGCGGAGATATCGCCGCCCCCCCAGGTACCCAGTACCAGCGCCGGCGTTGCCGACGTCAGCCGGTCGAGCCAGGGCGACAGCAGTGCCTGCCAGTCCTCCCAGCCTTGCTCCAGCTCGCCGACGAGCCCCGGGCAATAGCGCGCCTTGTGCGCCAGGCGTGGATTCAATCGGGCGTAGGTCCGCGGCCGCGAAACGAACACCAGGTCGGTCCTGCGGCCGCCTCCGAAACGCAGTCCGCAACCGCGCACCAGGGCCACCAGGCTCCACTTCAACCGCCTGGACAGAGGCATCTCGTAGAGATAAGAGCTGAAGTAGGTGCTGACCCCCTCCTCGTAAAGGCACAGACAGCCTGTCTTCAGCGGCGCCAGCAGCAGGTACTTGCTGGTGCGATCGTTGTCGATGAACAGACTGTCGTAGTGCAAGGCGCCCAGCGCCTCGCGTGCCGCGGCCTGGGTCGGCACGCGGCGTATCTCGTCAAAGAGAGATCGATGGTGGCTTGCTTCGACAAAGGCGTAGAAGGCGTCATACTCGGCGATGCTTTCGGCCACCAGCAGCACCAGCGCCTGCTCGATTCGATAGTGACGAACGATCGAGGCACAGGTCAGAAACTGCAGCGGCTTGCAGCAGATAAAGACGCTTCGGCCAAACGACGCCTGCGTGCTCGTCGCCGGCACTGCCCCCCCTGTGTCGATCCCTTCCTGAAGCGGTGTTCCTGCCCCACCCGACGGATGCGCGCGCTCGCCACTCACCTCCTCCCTCGCCCGATTCATACCAGCTCCACCAGACCACAATCGCGCCAGCGCTTGAGATAGTCGTGGACCACGCTCTCCTCGAGGCCGACCTCCCTGGCCAGCTGGCGCACGGTGGTCGGGCGCGTCAGGGTCGGGATGGAGTCCATCAACAGGCGCATGCGCCGGCGTGACTCGTCCGGCACGTCGCCGAAGGCGACCTGGCCAGGATCCACATAGAGGTCATGGCGGGGGTGCGACAGGCAGACGTTGCCCTCGAAGCGCTTCTTGATCAGCGGCGAGGACTCGATATCGTCGATGGCGGCGAGCACCACGTCACGCGCCTCGAGCAGGCGCTGCGGCGACATCAAGCCAAGGTTATCGGCGTCGGTGTGATACTCGGGATAGGGATAGCGCGATAGCGAGGCCATGGGGATGCCGTAGGCTTCCCACAGGTACTCGTCATTGAGCAGCAGGCTCTCGAAGGCGCCCTCGCGGTAGTCGTGCCCACCCTCGCTGAGCACGCGCGACAACGCCTGCTCGATGTTCGATCCGGCACCTCGTGAGCGCTGCAGATTGAGTATGGTGGGCGAGCCCAGCATCTCGAGCATCACACCTTCGAACAGTCGAGCGCGCTCTGCGGCGGGAAGCCGCCCCAGGTAGTACTCGGTGCCCATGATGCCGGGGGCCAGCACCAGTCGATAGCTGAAGCGCCTGGGTCGCGCGGCAAGCGCCTCGAACACGGCGAGCCCCACCGCCACACCGGACAGACCATCGTTGGCGACACCAGGATGATCCAGGTTGGCCCCCAGCACGATGGTCTGCTCGAGCTGACCCGGCAGGTGATAGTCCAGGCAGCGCAGATACCCCGGCGCCTCACGGGTCTCGATCACCACCTCGTAGTCACCAGGCGCAAGACTCTCGACAAGACGACGTGGCACGCAGAACCCCCAGTCACGCTGCCAGCTGGTAAATAGCTGGCGAAAATGGAACGGGATGCGCTCGTCGTAGCGGTGATCAAAATGCAGGTGGGACTTGAGTTCTTCTCGCGAGACCGTGCCTCGGAACGGCAGTGACAGCGCCATCACCGCCATGGGATGCCAGCGGCCATCATAGATACACTCGCCATCCTTGTAGATGGCCGCCTCCAGTACGTCCCACCTGGGCGGAATCACCCAGCCATTGTGGACGTCAGAGGCCTCGAAACGATGCTCCCTGAGCGGCCAGCGCTCGGCCAGGTAGGCCACCGTGGCGTCGTAGTCGCTCGAACAGATCACCCGATCCAGCGGAGTGAGGTCGGCCAACATGGCCATCATGGCGTCGCCGGCGGCGACAGACGCTGTCGTCGCGCTCTGCGTGCACGCTGTCATGACAAGATCCCTGTGCATGTTGGGTAGGCTGGCGGCAAACCGCCGGGGCCGCGCCAGGCTCGGCGCAAATGGGGAAGACGTGGAGGTGGACGAGGATGTGGTCAGCTATCCAACCTGGACGGTCGCCGGGTCGCCAGGGCAGGCAGCGGCCTGGCTGGGCAGATCATTGGTGTCCAGGCGCGGCAATAGCAAGGGGTCGTCCCGGGCCGGGTCGGCCTGTCGCGACGCCACGGTCAGCCCGGCGGCGCAGCCAAGCTGGCGTAGACGACCCAGCAGCGCTTCGTCGACGCCACCGTAGGGATAGCACATCACCCAGTCGTCGCCGAGCACCCCCAGGTTTCGAAGATGAGCGAGACTGACCTCGAGGTCCCTGCCCTGTTGTTCGGGCGTCAGGCTGTCGAACCAGAAGTGCTGATCTCCGTGGCAGCCGATATGCATGCCGGCGTCGTGCAGCAGGCAAACCTCGGCATCGCTCAGATAGAGCATTTCGGCGAAGGCTCGCTGGTCTGTGCTGACGAAGCGCGCAAACAGCTCATCGATGACGTCATGGCGAACCGCGAAGGGCAACTCCCGCTGCAGCAGGCGCTTGAAGAACAGGGTATCGGGGTCATCGAAGCGTCCCTGGCGCGACAGCCGATGATAGACCCTGCGATGGATATCCTCGTAGGTCCCCAGGCCATGACGCTCGCGACGCTTGTCCAGTGCCCTGCCCAGAGCCGGCAGCAACTCTGCGGTGGAAGCGACGCTGGCCAGCACGAACTGGATCTTGTTGACGTCGAGGATCAGGCCGTCGCGCAGGGTACCGGTGCAGGGAAAGAAGCTACCCTGAAGGCCGCGTCGCTCGAGCTCCGGCAGCACATGTTCGAGGTGATCACGATAGCCGTCGTCGAAGCTCAACAGCACCGCCTGCTCGGGCAATGTCTGCTGGCCGCGCCAGGCGGCGATCACCTGTTCCATCGTCACCGGCCGATAGTGCCGCTCGAGATGGTCGAGCTGAGCGCGAAAGGCAGCAAGCTCCAGCGCCTTGAGGCGCGGATAGCGCGACCCGGCCAGCGGTCGGACATAGTGGTACATCACGATGGTCAACATCGAGCGAAACTCCTTCCCTGCCGTTCAACTGGTGCTGTTGATCGGATGCCGTGCATCGGATGCCGTTTATCGGGTAGCGTGCATCGGCGCCGTGCTACCAGGCACTCAAGCCACCATCCACGTGAAGCGTCTGCCCCGTCACGTAGCCGGAGGCATCCGAGGCCAGAAAGATCAGCGCGCCGACCAGATCGGTCGGCGTTCCCATGCGCCCCAGCGGCACCCTGGCCGAATAGCGCTCGACGAAGGCTGAGTTCTGGCCACTCTCGATGCCGCCCGGTACCAGGGTATTGACGCGGATACCGTGGCCTGCCCAGAGCGTGGCGAGATAACGCGCCAGTCCAGACACCCCGGCCTTGGAGGCGGCGTAGACCGGAGGCGTGTTGATGGCCACCCCCAGGTACTCCGAGCCCTCGTAGATACGCGGATCGCAGCCCATCTCGCCGTAGATGGAACCGGTATGGATGATGCTGCCGCCTCGACCCTGCTCGATCATCTGCCGGCCTACCGCTCGCGACACCAGAAAGACACCGTCGAGATTGACCGCCATGACGTCACGCCACTGGGCCAGGGTGTAGTCTTCGGCCGGGGCGAAGAAGGCCTCCAGGTCTCGCGCCTTGGTCGCCGCATTGTTGTGCAGGATGTCGATGCCTCCCAGCGTCTTGACCGCATGCGCCACCATGGCCTCGACCGAGGCCTCGTCGCTGACGTCACAGCCAAGTCCGAGGCAAGGCTGACCGTGGTCGGTCTGAAGCTCGGCGGCGAAGCGCTCGGCCTCGGCAGCGTCGAGATCCACGACCACCAGCGAGGCGCCGCATTCGGCGAGTGCTCGACAGAAGTGCCGCCCCAGGATGCCCAGGGCCCCGGTGACCAGTGCTACCCGACCGCTCAGATCCAACAGCGCCGACACGGCGCGCGCCTGCGCGGGTACGAGGCCTGCACCCTCGTTGTCAGAGCGCATCGAGACGTACCTCCTCTCCCCGTTCGGCCGCCAGACGCCCGGCGATCAACGTCTTGATCACCGCGAGTGTGGTCTGGCATTGATGACGATCCGGTCCCTGCTCGAGCATCCGCCAGAACTCCCACAGGGTGCGACGAAACATGCCGAAGTTGTCGCGGATGTCGGCACTGGTCTCGCCGGCATCACCAAACACCTCAATGCGAAATACCGGCGGCACCTCACCGAGCGCATCGATGCTCAAAAGGCTGCCGTCACTCATGGTGATGGCGAAGGACTGGTGGCCTGCCCCAAGCGCTCTGACGGACACCGGCGTCGCCGCCGTCAACGGCAGGATGGCGTCGAGCAGGTGAACCCCGTAGCGCTCCCAGTCCTTGACGATAGCGCCCCTGACCAGGCGCCAGTTGCCCAGCGCCCCCGGCGCCGCACGCAGGGCGTCGAGTTCGCTGGCAAAGCGCATGCCGGAACATGACATCAGGCGCCCTGCTGCCAGGTAGGGGGAAAAATAGGCCAGATCCTGCAGATCCAGGGTCAGCGGCTTGTCGATGAATACCGCCAGGCCCGCCTCGAGAAAGGGTGCCGCCAGTTCGCGGTGGCTCGCCGGATCGTCACGGGCGATGATGACCGCATCCACCTGCCCCAGCATGTCACCAGGCTCGGCCACGGCCTCGTCGATATGGCAGGCGCGACATAGCCGCTCGGTGACGTCTCGATCCTGGGTCCAGGCGTGGGTGACACGCAGATCACCGACGCCGAATTCCGAGCGATGTCGCCGTTCCAGATAGTCATGGATCACCGGCCAGCCCGCCTCGGCCATGGCCTCATCGTGGTAGCCATTGAGGATGGCGGAAAACGAAAACGGGTGACCGTTGCCGGGACTCATGCCCAGCATGCCAATACGCCTCATCGGCACGCCCTGTCACTGCTGCTTACGTCCGCGCCACTGCTGTCGAGACCGCTGCTCTCGTCTGCCTCTGGCCAAAGCCGGGCAAAACCTGCCGGCGCGGTCCCCGCCAGCCAGTCGATGCCATCGAGGGACGGCGTCAGCGGTATCTCGTGACCCAGCCAGAAGAAGCGCCCGCTGGCGCCATCCGCGGGCAAATCCAGTAGATTGTCCAGGGTCGGTAGACAGACCTCTGGCGCCATCGGTGCCTCGGGGGCCATCTTGCTGCGCACCGGGCCGGGGCTCATCAGGTTGATCTTGATATCCACGTCCTGATGCTCTCTGGCGGCGGTCACCGTCAGCGCATTCAGCGCCGCCTTGGAGGCGCTGTAGGCGGCATGCCCGGCAAAACAGTTGAGCGGTGCGCCGGAGGTGATATTGATGATGCGCCCAAAGCCACGACGGCGCATGCCGGGCAGTACCGCCGCCATGAGCATGGCCGGCGCGATGGCGTTGACCTCGAGCGAGCGCCGAAGCACGCCTTCGATGTCGGCGTCCATGGGCGCTGGCCGATTGAAGCCGGCGTTGTTGATCAGATAGCCGACGTCGCCGCATTGCTCCATCAGTGACGCGATATCACTTGCGATCGCGCCGCCGGCGAGGTCCAGGCAGTGGACCTCGACACCGGGAAGGCTTGCGGCCAGTTCTGCCAGGGCGTTGGCGTCACGCCCCAGCGCGATCACCCGAAAGCGGCGGTTCAGGTGGCGGCACAGGGCCATGCCGACCCCACCGGTAGCCCCGGTGATCAAGATCGCCGGGCGCACATCGGTGGCTGCGGGAGTCACTAAGGCTTCGACAGGGTGGCTCAACGGGCTCTCCTCAACAGGCTTTCGACGATGACGAAGTCGTGCTCGCGGTCGATGTCGACCGAGCGTTCCGCCGGCATGATCACCGCGCCACTGCGCCCAAACAGCAACGCCTTGCCATCCTCGGGAAGACGATCGGGACGGAAGGCATAGACGGCACCATTGAGCTGATAGGCCATGGGTAACGCCTGTCGCGGCAGCCAGGGATCGCTGCCGTCGATAAAGGCGGTGGGCCGGCCCCGCGCATCCAGCCGCCAGGTACGATGAGGATTGACCTCGGCAGCCTTGAAGGTGGCCACCGAATCCAGCCCCTGCACCACCAGACGCGACAGGCACTCGGCCACATCCTGGGCACTGCGCAAGGGGCAGGTGGGCTCCAGCAGCACCATCACCTCGGGAGCCTCGCCGCCCTGGTTCAGCTCATCGAACAGTTCGCGGATGGCGTCGATCACCAGCGCCTCGTCGGTGGCCAGTTGCGCCGACCGACGATGCACCTCGGCGCCATGCCGGCGGGCCACCTGGGCAATCTCGTCATCATCGGTACTCACGATCACCCGATCGATCGCCATCACCTGCCGTGCCACCTCGATCGACCAGACCAGCAGCGGGCGTCCGCCGAGCGGCCTCAGGTTCTTTCTCGGCACCGACTTGCTGGCGCCCCGCGCCGGTATCACCGCCGTCACCGACATTGCCGCCTCGGACACTGGTGTCATCATCATTTCCTGAACGGTTGATGGGGTCGTCGTCGAAGGGAAGAAGGTCAGCCCATCAGGCCTTTGGTCGGAGAAGAGGTGCCGCCCAGAGGGGACACCTCGTCGATGTCGAAGAACCACTTCTCACGGATGCCGGCATCCAGATTGACCCGTTTCAAGGTGTTCTTGATTCGCCGCGAGGCGGCTCCATCCTCGAAGGGGTCATAGGGATTGCTCAGGGCGCCCAGCGAACGCTTGAAGGTCTCGCTCAGGGCGGTCTCGATGCCCTTGGCGATGGCCTCCTCCGAGGCCTCGACATTGATCACGTTTCCCGCTTTGAGGCGGCCGTCCTGACGCTTGCCGACATTGACCACCGGCCGACGGAAGGATGGCGCCTCGATCAGACCGCTGGAGGAATTGCCCACCAGCACATCCATGTGCTCGAGACAGCCGTGATAGAGACGCTGCCCCAGACTGTCGACCAGACGCCTGGCCTCGGGGCGCTCGGCACACCAGCGCGCCAGCCGCGCGTTGATGCTGCGTCCATGACAGTCGGCGTTGGCCTTGCACACCAGCACGTCCAGATCCTCGAAACGCGACAAGGCCGCGATCAGCGCTTCCTCGTCCTCGCCCGTACCCGCGGTCACCGGGTGATAGGTGACCAGCGCGGTGGGCCGGTCCAGTGGCATGTCCAGGGCCCTTGCAAGCACTGCCCTGGTCGGCGTGCGGCTGCGGTACAGGTGATCGATGCCCGGCGCGCCGTGGACAAACACTCGGCCGGGGTCTTCCCCCATCTGCAGAATCCGCCGACGGTAGACCTCGGTAGCGGGAAAGTGCAGGTTGGCCAGCTTGGTCACCGCATGACGATAGTACTCGTCCAGGGCGCCACGACTGGTCTCGCCCCCGTGGAGGTGGGCCAGGGTGATACCGTGGGTGACCGCCGCCAACGCCACCGGCACGATTTCGAAACGGTCGCCCAGCAGGACCACCAGGTCGGGCCGGTCCTCGACCAGGGCATCGCCGACGCTCAACAGCGCCAGCCCCATGGCCTTGGTCATGGCGTTGCGTGAGTCCGACGCCAGCAGGATCTCGAGGCGTCGATGCAGACGAAAGCCGTCGCGCTCGATCTCGCTGACCGTGGAGCCGAACTCGGTGGACAGGTGCGATCCGCTGGCCACCAGCATCAGTTCCAGCGCAGGGTCTTCGTCGATTTCCCGAAGCAACCAGTAGAGCAGCCCATAGTCCGCTCGAGAACTGGTCAGGACCCAGATCTTTCTCGGTGTCATGCCAGTCCCCCTCATGCCCAGGCCATCATGTCAGATCCGCCCAGTCCAGCAGGGCGTCGCGACCGATACGGCGTCTGGCCACCCGACCGATCAACTGAGGCAGGGCGGCGGCCGGCAGACCGCTGCCAGGCCGCTTGAGCAGCAAATCGGCGTGCGCCAGCACCTCGCCGGCGTCGATGTCACGCCCGGCCACCACGCTGCGACGCACCAGTTCCCGCTGGGGCTGCTCACAGGGCGCCGGGCGCTTGCGACCATCGCCGAGGGCCTGCTCGATACGACGAATGGCGGTCACCATCGCCAGGAAGGCCTGAGGATCCAGCGAGGCAGCATGGTCCGGCCCCGCCATGGAGGTATCCAGGGTCAGGTGTTTTTCGATGACCACGGCCCCACGCGCCACCGCCGCCAGCGCGATATCGATGCCATCGCTATGATCGGAGTAGCCGACCGGGCATCCGAAGGCCTGGGCCAGGGTGTCCATGGCGGCGAGGTTGATCTGATCCACCGGCGCCGGGTATTCACTGACGCAGTGCAGTACCGTAACGTCGCCGGCTCCCGCCGCCGAAAGGGTCGCCAAGGCGGCTTCGATTTCCCCCAGGAAACTCATGCCCGTGGACAACAGCACCGGTTTGCCCTGGGCGCCGATACGTGTAAGCAGCGGCAGATTGGTCAACTCCCCGGAGGCCACCTTGAAGCAACCGACGTCCAGCGCAGCCAGCCACTCGACGCTGTCCTCGTCGAAGGGGCTGGCCAGGAACTCGATGCCACTGTCACGGCTGTACTGGGCCAATCGCCGAAAATCGTCAAGGCCAAGCTCCAGGCGCTTGAGCATGGCGTACTGGGAGCCGTCCTCCGGGCAGGCCTTTCGCTGGTAGCTTGCCTGGGCGGCGTCGGCGGTCACCAGTTGCTCCGCCTTGAACCACTGAAACTTGACGGCATCGGCGCCGCACTCACGTGCCGCGTCCACCAGCGCCATGGCGGTATCCAGGCACCCATTGTGATTGACGCCGGCTTCGGCGATCACCTGTACGCCTGGTGACTCGGCGCGGCTCGATGCCACCCTCCTGGTCTCGACAACCTCAGAATGACTCATTCGTGTCCCCTGCTTGCGCCTCTTGGCAGAAGCGCCTTCCCTGTTTGCGTAGACCTGCTTTTTGCGTAGACCTGCTTTAATTATTTTTTCGCCTTCTGGCGCTTTTCGCTGTGACGTCTTGTGGTGATGCGTGTCGGCCAGGCGCATTCATTGCCGTCGTCGCGCGGGCGTCCCGAGATACACTCCAGGGCGCGTTACGTCCCCTACCACGGTGGCGCCGGCGCCGATCACCGCCCCCGCACACACTTCGACCCCCTGGATCAGGTTGGCTCCGGTGCCGATCATCACGTCCGCCCCTAGCCTGACGCCCCCACTGAGCGTGGCACCGCAGGCGACGTGGACGTTGTCACCCAACACGCAGTCATGGTCGACCACCGCCCGGGTGTTGATCAGACAGCCTCGTCCCAGACGACTGCCGGTGACCACCACGGAACCATCCAGTATCACGCTGCCGTCTCCCAGCTTCACGTCGTCATGCACCATGGCGTTGTGCGTGATCAACGGCGGAAGGTCGAATCCCTGCGCCAGGAAGGCCTCGAGCAGAGCGCGCCGCCAGGGCGCGCTGGTGACCATGCCGACCCCCAGGAAGGCGACGCCTGGCAGGCCTTCCGGCGACGCCAGTCGACAACGGTCCTGCCCCAGCCAGGGGACCGGCATGGCCGACGAGGGCTCCTGTGCCACGTAGCCGGCCACCTGCCAGCCAAGCCCGCGCAGTCCATGCAGCAGCACCCGCGCATGGCCACCGCCGCCGATCACGAAGCACTGCTTCATCGGTGCCCGCCTCCCTTCATCGATGCGCGTTCGCTTTACCAGCGCTCCGTCCGTCACTTCGCCAGCGGTTCGTCCGTCGCTTTACCCGTGCCCTCATTTGCGCGCTTTACCGGAGTCCCGTCTCAGGCGCTCTGCGCCATTCGCTTGAACACCTCGTTGCGCGACATCAGCTCCCGGTAGCTGCCCTGATCCACCAGGCGTCCACGCTCCATCATGTAGATGCACTCGCAGGCCATGACGGTGGTCAGTCGATGGGCGACCAGCACGATGGTCTTGCGACCGGCGAAGTCGTGGATCGCATCCATGATCAGCCGCTCGGTGATGCCGTCCAGGGCACTGGTCGCCTCATCCAGCACCAGCACCTCGGCCTCGTGATAGAGCGCCCGAGCGATGCCGATGCGCTGGCGCTGTCCCCCGGAGAGCTGGACACCGCGCTCGCCGACCAGGGTCTCGATGCCCTGAGGCAGCTCGGCCACGAACTCGGCCAGGTGGGCGAGCCGAAGCGCCCTTTCGACGCGGTCGTCGTCGATGCACTCGGGGGCCAGACCGAAGGCCACGTTGTCGCGAATGCTGCCATCGCATAGATAGAGCTGTTGGGAGACGAAACCCAGCGCGTCCTGCCACTGGCGACGATTGGCCTCATCGATGACCTTTCCGTCCACGCTGATGCGCCCTCGCTGGGGCTGCATCAGTCCCAGCAATAGATCGATCAGGGTGGACTTGCCGGAACCGGAGGCGCCGACCAGGCCAATCACGCTATTGGCCGGTATCACCAGGCTGACGTCGTCCACCGCGGGAGAGCGTGCGCCGGGATAGCGAAAGCTGACCCCCTCGAGGCGAATCTCGCGCCGGGCCTTGAAGGCTGAGCCGCCCTGGGCCGGGTCACCGCCATGCTCAAGGGCGCATGCCTGGTCATGGGCATGGCTGGCCCGCAGGTCATTGCGAATTTCCTCGAGCGCATGCAGGTTCCCGCGGATGCTCGAGACGCTGGCGTAGATATGCTGAAAAGCCGGCAGCAGCTTGAAACCCGCCAGGGCATACACCGCCAGTACCGGCAGCATCGACGCCATCTCGCCCTGGTGGGTCTTGAGCAGGTAGAACAACAGCAGGATCACCGAGGCGAAGGCCACCACCTCCATCGCATAGCGCGGCGCCTGCTTGAGCGCCTGATTGGTGCCCTGGGCCCGGGCAAAGCGTCGACTGGCCCGGTCGAAACGCTCGGTCAGCTGGGTCTGACGCCCCAGCAGCAACAGATCCTTGATCCCTCCGAATCCCTCGGCCATCAGCCGAAAGCGCTGGCCCTGGGCCGCCGACAGCGCCTCGCCGTTGCTCATCAGGCGACGCCGGGCGGTGTGATAGAGCAGCAGGTAGGCCAGTGAGAACAACGCCATGGCGCACAGCGCCACCGCGGGGTTGTAGATCAGGATGGCCAGCGACATGAACAGCGCCAGCACCACCTTGGCATTCATCTGCATCAACGGATCGATGACGCCCAGCATGACTCGCTGGCACTCCTGAGCGATCTGCTTGGTCAGATAGCTGCTGCTGCCTCCGGCGTGGAACAGCCAGTCCTTGTGCATGTAGTGGGCGAACAGTCGGGAACCCAGCTCCGCCCCGACGGTGGCGCCGTAGACCGCCAGCCGCCACACCGTCACCATCGACACCACCGCGGCGACCGACAACGCGCCCAGCACCCCCAGCCCAAGCCATAGAAGAAAGCGCTCCGGCGAGTCGGCACCGCTGGCCCGATAGAGCTCGCCCATCACGCCGTCCCCGCCAAGACGCTCCAGATCGCCCACTACCGCCATGAAGGGCGCGATGGAGGCGACGCTGAGCAGCTCGCACAGCGCCATCGCCACCACCAGCACCTGCAGCCGCAGCAGTTGCCGGCGCTGGTGGTGAGTCAGCAGGCCGTAGAGTTCGCGCAGATCAGTCAGCATCTCACCGTCCCTGGTTGTCGCCGCTGCCGTACTTACTGGTAGGCATAGACATAGTGACCATAGCCGTAACCATGCCTGGCGCTGGGGTCCATGGCGTTGAGGATGCAGCCCTTGACCCTGACGTTGGAGGTCTCCAGGCGCCTGAGCGCCACCCTGACCTCCTTGACCGGGTTGAGCTTGAAGCGCGTCACCAGCAGGCTGGTGCCCACCCGGTTACCGACGATGGCGGCGTCGGTCACCGCCAGCACAGGCGGGGTATCGACGATCACCAGATCGTAGTCGCGACTGAACTGCTCCATCAGCGTGGTGAAACGCTCGCGCATCAGCAGTTCCGAAGGATTGGGCGGGCATGCGCCTCGCGACAGATAGTCGAGGCCTTCCACCTCGGTCTGGCGGATGACCTCGGCCACCTCGCTCTTGTCCGACAACAGGTCCGACAGGCCACTTTCGGCCTTGGCGCCGAAGGCGCTGTGCAGGTGTCCCTTGCGCATGTCGGCGTCGATGACCAGCACCCGTTGACCGGCCTGGGCACAGATCACGCCCAGATTCAGCGAGATGAAGCTCTTGCCGATCTCGGGGCTGGGGCCGGTGATCATCAGGCAGTTGTTGGGCGCTTCCATCATCGCGAAGTGCAGACTGGTGCGCAGGCCACGCAACGCCTCGATGGCCATGTCGGTCGGTTGAGTCAGGGCCAGCAGGCCCTTGATCACCGGCTGACTGCGCCGGTCGCTGCGATACTTGACCCGCTTGACCAGGCGCTGCTGAAACTCGGAAAGCGGCACCGTGGCGTACACCGGCAGCCCCAGGTCCTCGAGCTGGTCCGGGCTCTCGATGCCGCGATTGAGCATGCCACGCACCAGTACCACCGCCACCGCCAGAAAGGCACCGATAACGGTGGCCAGGGCCATCATCAGGCCGGCGTTGGGTGCCACCGGATCGTCATCCACGTACGCATCGTCGATGACCCGCACATTGCCGATGGTGCCGGCCTTGGCGACCGCCACCTCTTGCGCACGATTAAGCACATTGACATAGATCGCCTGGGTCACCTCCACGTCCCGGGTCAGGCGCACGATTTCCTGCTGGGACTCGGGCATCTCGCTGACACGCTCCTCCAGTCGGGCCTTCTCCTGGTTGAGGATGCCGCGCTGGCGCATCAACGCCTGATAGGTGGGGTGATTGCGGGTGAACCTCTGGACCAGTTCGGCTTCCTGGAAATCCAGGGTGTTGAGCTGTTCCTCCACCGAGATCAACTGCTCGACCACCGAGGCCGCCTCGGAGTCCAGGTCGATACTGTCCACCTCGACGCGATAGGCATTGAGCCGATCTTCCGCCGATGACAGCGAGGCCTTCAATGCCACCGCCTGCTCATCGAGAAAGGCCAGGCTCTGGTCGGCCTGGGCCGACTGCCGCTCGACATTCTGCATCAGGAAGGTTTCCGCCAGGACATCCAGCGACTCGCGCACCCGATCGATGTCGGTGCCGGTCAGGGTCAGGCGCAACATGCCGGTGCTGGCGCTCGAGCCGCTGCCCTGCTCGGTGACCGTCAAGCGAGCCAGCAGCGAATCGATGGCCGACACCTGGGGGCGCTTGGACAGGCTGTACTCTGCACCTGGCGCTGCGGTCATCTCGCGAACGCTCAACACCACATCGCCTCCGTCGAATCTTGCGGTATCGCCGACACGACCGACACCCAACAGATCACCGTCAGGACCAAATAGCTGATACCCGGCATCGCGGCCTGCCACCAGGCGGAAGGCCGCGCCGCGATAGGAGTCAGCGACCTCGAGGCGCGCCAGTTGCAGCGACTCCCCTGCCCACACCAGATGGCTCAGATCCCATGCCTCGGGCATCAACCGCTCGAGCCATCCAAGCGGAGCAGTCATCCAGCCCAGCTCAGCCAGGTCCTCTCGGGTCACCCCTTCACGCACCAGATAGTCACCGACCAGCGGCAGACGGCGTGGCGACACCTGGGTGTCGAGGGCGAGGCGGTCAACCACCCGCCCCAGCACCATGCGAGACCGCAGTATCTGCACCTCTGCCGAGGTGTTCTCCTCTTCTCCCATCACCGTGGCCAGGTCCCCCAGCGGACTGACCGAGGCCCGACGCTCCACGTGCACCAGGGCGTCGCCCTCGTAGATGGGTGGCTTGAGCAAGGCGGACACATAACCTGCCGCTCCGAACAGCAGGGTGACGGCGAGGATCCACCACTTGTGCCGGAGCAATAGCCCCAGGATGCGCCCGAGGTCGATATCCTCGCGGCCGGGAGCGGAAGGCAAGCGTGACATTTGGGTCATGACGGCAGGTCCTGTCGGTGGCCTCGAGCGCGGCGATACGAGGTCATGGCGCGAGCCTTCGGTGCCAGGCGTCGGCGGCATCGGAAAGCATCACGAATACCTGACGGTGTGCGTCCAGGCTCTTGCGGTAGGGGTCGGGGATATCGATCCCGTCGAGCCAGTGGGCAAACAGCAGGGTCTTGCCGGTGGCAAAGGGCGCAAGTTCGCTGACCGCCTGGCGCTGGGACGCACTCATCACCAGCACCAGATCGTGATTGGCGATCATCTCGGGCGTTGCCACCCGAGCGCGGTGGGCGCTCAACTCGAGCCCGGCTTCCCTGGCCAGCGCTTGCACCTCTGCGGGCGCGGCTTCACCTTCGCGCACCGCAGAAAGCCCGGCAGACTGAATCTCCATGGCGGGCAGCCGCCTCTGCAGCAGCGCCGCACCGAGCGGACTACGACACAGGTTCGCTCGACACAGCACCAGCGCACTGGCAAAACGCACCGATCAGATCTCGCCGATGCGGGTAGTGGTGTCGGCGATGGTGCCGGGCAGCAGTGCCGACGGCAGCAGCAGACTGATCACGTTGTTCCAGCGTGCCAGCGGGGCCGCCGTCACGTAGACCACGTCCTGGGGCTGCAGCGGGAAGTGGGTGCCCATGGTCAGCGAGGTGGCGTTGCTGATATCAAGCTGATAGACGGTGGCAAGCTTGGCATCGCCCGGCGGCTTGGGACGAATCACGAAGATCCCCGACGGTTCGGCGGTGGTCTCGATGACGCCGCCGGCTCGCGCCAGGGCGGTGGTCAGGGTGATACGTTCGTTGCCCAGCACCAGATTGCCGGGATTCCTGACCTGCCCCAGCACCGCGACGTTCTCGGACTCCAGGGTCGGGATATGCACCACGTCGCCATCGCGCAGCAGGCGGTTCTGGGTCTGGTCACCATGGCGCATCAGCGCGTACAGCGACAGCACCTCCCTGGTGCCATCACGATTGAGTACCACCTCGTGCCAGTTGGCCGTCTCCGATGGCCCCCCGGCCTGGCTGACCGCATCGACCAGGGTCAGCGGGACCGTGGTGATCGGCTGGGCGCCGGGGGTGGCAACCGCTCCACTGACGTAGATCTTCTTGGAATGGTAGGCGGCGACGTTGACGTCCACCTGGGGCTCGGTGATGTAGTTCGACAACATGCCGGTGAGGGTTCGGCGTATCTGGTCCACCGTCCGCCCGGCCACTCGGAAACGTCCGACATAGGGGAAATAGATGCGACCATCGGGCTGTACCGTCTTGCCGGTCTCTTCGGGGCTGCGCTCGGCGCCCCCCGGGATGGTCAGCTCGGGGTGGTCATAGACGGTGATGTTGAGCACATCACCCGGCCCGACACGGTACTCGTAGTCCGTCAACTGGGCCTTGAGGTAGGAAGGCATGGTGCTGGCGATATCGCCGGTGACGTTCTGGCGGAAGTTCGCCACCAATGCCGGGGTGATGGCCTGGATGTCGACCAGATGATCGATGTCCGGCGCCTCGGTCTCGTAGTCGATATGCCCGCCAGGGGCATAGGCACAACCACTCACGGTCAGCGCAAGCAGCACTGCGAAGACGGCACCCGCCAGCCAGCCGGGCGATCGTTGCGACTCGTCCACGACCCTTGTCCACTGGTGTGCCTGATTCACCTTATCCATATCGTCCCCCTGAGCGTGTGACACGCTACCGCCCCAGGGTGATATCGATGGCATATCCCTGAAGCCCTGCGCGTAGACAGATGGTTATTGTCACCGTCGAGGCTGCGTCTTCTGCGAGACGATCGACCACCGACAGCCCGCAGCACCCGTCGACGCTCGAAGACTCGATGGCCGCCAGGTACTGCGATTTATGCCAGTACGATTGCATAGCCGCGCCGTCCTGGCAGTCCGAAATTCCTGGCGTACACAGGCTGACAAACCCCATATCGGTATCCCGGAAGCATGAGAGCGACTGTTTCCGCTTGTAATTGCGTGTTCCTTGAGGACACGTCGGGGGCGCCAGCGGACAGTTACCGTGGAGAAAGTGTTTCTTTAGCCAAATCATAAGGTTGGAAATGTGCGAAAAAAGCACTGAGAAACCAGGATCGAGAATGTGGGCAAAGAGCGCGACCATGGGCCCTTCGCAGACGCACCATTGCAGTGCGACAGATCACTGATTCCTGATACGACGAGGTGATCGCTGCAGCAACCTCGGTTCATGCGCCGAGATGACGCATCTAGTCATTGGCGACATGGCGCGTCAGCCAGGGGGACGCCAGGCCTCCAACTACCAAAGCGCGGAGCGGCAAAAAGTATCCGGGCGAACGAAGCAAACTGAGAAAAAAATGCCCCCGGCAACGAGGGCATGGTAGCTTGCGAAAATTCAGGCAAGGACGAGGGAGAAAATCGGCAACCGGTCTCTCTCACCCCGTCATTGGGCCCCGTTCACGGCTCGGGGCTCTTGACTCGGCTCTTGCTACTCGGCGCTTTGCTCGCCAGGCTGCTGCTGGTTGGATCCTTGCTCGCCGCTATTGGCGTCGGCGTCCTGCTCGTCACTATTGGCTTCAGCGCCCTGCTCGTCGCTGTGCTGGTCACTCTGCTCGTCGCTCTGCTGGCCATCCTGCTCATCACTCTTCTCATCACTCTGCTCAACGCCGGCTGACTCCGCCGCCTCCTCATCGTCGGTGCTACGGGTCACCTCGGTCACCGGTGGCGTCGCGGCTTCCGGGGCCGCTTCGGCGCCACCCAGGCCATCGATCAGGGACGCCAGGGCGCCGTCGAGCCGGCTCAGATGATGGGCCATGGTCAGCGGATAGTTGGCGAAGATGCCGAGGCCACTGCCGCGCAGCACCACCGGGCTCCAGAACTGACGTTGCATACGCTCGATCTCGGCCAGCGCACGGGCGTAGCTGTCGCCGAGGCCCGCGCTTGCGATCAGATCCGCCTGGTCACGCTCGAGCGCCTCGAGCAGGTGTCCCAGCGCCCAGGTCTGACCGCGGGTCTCGTGGAACACGTTGTCGACGCGGTACCAGGGCACTCGACTGTCCTGTGCCACTTCGATACCCAGTTCCTTCAAGCGCTCGCTGTCGCTGACCGTGGATGACAGCCGCTCCCGCAACGAGGCCAACTGCTGGCGCACCGCGTCCAGATAGAGCGCCAGGCCCTGGCCCTGATCGACGAAGGACGCGCCGACCCCATCGTCGAAACGCGCCAGATAGGCGCGGGCCGAGTTCCCCGCCTGGGCCAGGTGATCCTCCATGGACGGGGCCAGCCAATCGTCGGCGTCCTGTTCGAGGGCAGCGATCAGAGTATTCACCGACTCACCGGCGCCGGGGTCGAAGTCCGCCAGGCTGGCGGCCATCAGCCTCGCCTGAACCAGCACACCAGTTTCCCAGGACGGCATATTGTCGAGCAGCAGTCCCGGCGGCATCAGGTCATTTCGCAGGTACCCGCCGGGCTTGTCCTGCAAGGTATCGATCAGGGTGGCCAGGGTCGCGACCGTAACGGTGCCTCTGGCCGCCGGCGTCGCGGAGATGCGCTGCTCCTGGGTGGCAGTCTCCACGTCGAAGCGCGACGGCGCCAGGCTCCACCAGATCCCCAGCCCCACCGCCACCATCACGGCAAGCACCAGCAGCACGGCGAGCGGTTTCCAGATCCATCCGTACTGCGGGTTCTCGAGCTCCTGACGACGCCTTTCGGCGCGCTGTCGACGACTGCTCATTTCGCTCTCCTTGTCGTTCATCAAAGGCCGGCCAGCCCTGCCTCCAATGAGGGAAAGCGCCGGCGCCAGTGGTAGAATACGCTTGCATCTGATCATAGCGCAGGGTCCGCGGGAACCCCGCCCCGCTTCCACGGTCACACAGTGGGGTCTGACACGGCAGGCGAATCCCGCCACGCCTTGCCCCGTCTTCCACACCCATCGTCAACAAGGATTCGACGTGTTCTTCGCCACACGCCTCTTGCTGTTCGTCTGTCTGCTGCTGTCCCCCTGGGTGGCCCAGGCCCAGTTCTTTTCCTCGTCGTCGAGCAGCGCCGAGTTTCTGCCGGTGAACGAGGCCTTTACCGCCAGCGCCTGGCACGACGGCGATCGGCTCTATATCGGCATGCAGAATGCCGACGGCTACTATCTCTATCGTCACCGCTTCTCGTTGGAACTGCCAGGCGAACCGGACGCCCTGGGTGAGCTGTCGCTACCGCCCGGGGAGGCCAAGACCGACGAATTTCTCGGCGACGTCAACGTCTTCTACGATCAGGTGGTGTTCAGTGCCCCGCTGGCCGACACCCGTCAGGGGCCACTGGACATCGCCCTGACGTTCCAGGGCTGCGCCGACGCCGGTCTGTGCTACCCCCCGGAACGCCTTGAGCTGGCCGCCGCCCAGAGTGAGCCCCCCGCCGCCTTTGCCGACGCTCTGGAGGACGGCCAGACGGCCAACGACAACACAGCCCAGGCTACCGCAGCGGACCTCGCCGGACAGCCGCCCACGAGCCAGCAAGCGGGCAGCCTCCCTACCGCCTCTGTCGATGCAGCTCCGCTCAGCGAAGACGGCCGCTTCCGCGCCCTGATGCAGGACGCCAGCCTGCCGTTGATGCTCGGACTGTTCTTTGTGGCCGGCCTCGGGCTGACCTTTACCCCCTGCGTGCTGCCGATGATTCCGATCCTGTCGTCGATCATCGTCGGTCAGAACCCCAGCCGCCCCCGCGCCTTTGCGCTCTCGGCAAGCTACGTCGCCGGCATGGCCGCCACCTACGCCCTGGTCGGCGTGCTGATGGGGCTGTTCGGCGCGGGGCTGAACCTTCAGGCGCGCCTGCAGTCGGCCCCGGTACTGATCGTGTTCGCCGCCCTCTTCACCCTGTTCGCACTGGCCATGTTCGGGGTCTTCAATCTACGCCTGTCCTCGGGGCTTGGCTCACGCATCGATGCCTGGCAGGCACGCGCCCAGCGCAGCGGCCCCCTGGGTCTGGCGCTGGCCGGCGCGCTGTCGGTGCTGGTGGTCTCGCCCTGCGTGTCGGCACCGCTGGCCGGCGCCCTGGTATTCATTTCCTCCACCGGTGACGCCGTCATCGGTGGCGCGGCGCTGCTGGCCCTGGCGCTGGGCATGGGCGTCCCGCTGTTGCTGGTCGGCGGCTTCGGCACCACCCTGCTGCCGCGCTCGGGCACCTGGATGAACGGGGTCAAGATCGCCTTCGGTGTGCTGCTGCTGGGCGTCGCCGTCTGGCTGATCGAGCGTTTGATCCCGGCCCCGCTCACCCTGCTCTTGTGGGCGGGTCTGGCC
>NZ_JAMXRY010000120.1:0-1606 GCF_024124525.1 Halomonas sp. OfavH-34-E
TGACACCCCCCGCCACGAAGGAGGACGCGCCCCCACACGACCCTGACGTAGTTCCGATGAAAGAGCACTGATAAAAACCGGACAATCTGAATTGATGAAATCCGGACAAACTTCACTGACGTTGACATTGGAGGGGGTCACTTCATCCATGACCACGGCGGCCTTGCGCTTGGCGGTCCATCGCTTGATCGGGTTGTCGTCGCTCATCCTGTGCTCCTGATGGCTGGACTATGCCATGTGCAACTCTAGGAGGGTACCTTTAAAAAAACGAAAATTAGCCAAATGGTAGAGAAGCCGGATCGGCATGAGCCGCCTTTCCGGCTTAAAAAATATTATTAGGCCTTACATTCAGTTTCCCACTCGCCAAATACATCGCTTCGGATAGCAGCTTCTTCTCCCATTTGAGATCGAAAATTTTCAATTTTAGCATTAACACATGAATTAAATGGACTGCTTTTATCGCCCTGATTGTTGGAAGTTTCTACTTCTTGGTTAACTAGTTGCGATTGACGGTAATACGATGATGATGAAGCAATTCTTGCAAGCCAGTTCTTGAGCCCTTTAGGATCATCGTACTCTATATATATTTCCTCCCCATCATCAGTTGGCTGAACAGTGTAACCAACCTGCTGACCTACAACTCCCTCTCCAACTAATAACCCAGCTCTTGTTCCAACTTCCTGAAATGAGCTTACGGAACCATGGAAAAAATCAAGGTTTAGAATATTTTGAAATCTCAGCCCTTGATAAGCTTCGCTTAAAATTCTCTCGGGGTAGTTGTAACTTAGGTTGGCTATACACTCCCTTGTGTTAAGCTCTTCATTTTTACTTACTGTTCTTACCGAGGAGAGCTCCACCTCAAACTCTGAGATTATATCCTCTGATGCTTGATGATCAACAACTATCCCTCCAACTCTCGGCTTTCCTAATACATTAAGAATATCCCTAACACCTTCTTTAACAGCCCCGTCTAAAATATCAGCGACTTCAGTGCTGCTGCAAGATGCTGCATTAGATGATGAGCATGCATTTAGCACAGCAATTGAACACAGTGAAACACTCACCAACTTCCACATTTCGTACTCCTAGCCATCGAAAAACGCAAACAAATGTGGTTATCGGCAGGAAAGAGAGGTTCTTGAATTTTTTCTTCCACCACGATGGTGATCTCAATAGAAAATTAAAAAATACAATTCATCAGATACGGTGTTGCGATGCCTCACTGCTATCCCCCTAATATAACATTTTGGCAGCTTGTCGCGGCGATGAATCCTTGCCCCTGCGGCCATCTGGGGGATCCGCGCCAGGACTGTGTATGCACCGCGTCCCAGATCCAGCGCTATCAGGCGCGCCTGTCCGGCCCCCTGCTAGATCGCATCGACCTGCAGGTGGAGGTGCCGGCGCTGCCGGTGGAACAGTTGACGTCGCATCAGCCGGGGGAAAGCACCGAGATGGTGCGCCGACGCGTGATGGCGGCGCGTCAGCGTCAGCAGCAGAGGGGGACGCTCAACGCCCAGCTCGCCGGCGCCGCGCTGGAGCGCGCCTGCGCCCTGGAGGTGGCCGAGCGCACCTGGCTGGCGCAGTCGCTTGAGCGCCTGCGGCTGTC
>NZ_JAMXRY010000121.1:0-1466 GCF_024124525.1 Halomonas sp. OfavH-34-E
GCCAGGTGCTGGTCAGCGAGCGCCTGCCCGCCGCCGGCCGCCTGCCGACACCGCAGATTCGCCAGACGGCGAGCGGCGGCTACCTGATCGGCGACGTGCTCGAGCACGTCGGCCACGACACCCGGGTCACCCTCGATACCCTGCACGCCCTGGCGCGGCGGGCGGTGACCATCTATCCCGATCTGGCGTCGGCGCGGCTGGTGCGCAGCTGGGCGGCGCTGAGGATCATGACGCCGGACGGCTGCCCCGTCTACGAGGCCTCGCAGCGCTATCCCGGGGCCTACAACCTGAGCTGCCACAGCGGCATCACCCTGGCCGCCTTTCACGCCGATGAGCTGGCCGCAGCGCTGGACGATGATCGGCTCACCGAGCGCTATCCGCTCTTCTCGGGAGGACGCTTCGATGCTCAAGCGGCATGAAAGGGCCACGGCCACACCCGAGGTCACCATCACCATCGACGGCGCACCATACCAGGTGCCCTCGACGCTTAGCGTGGCGGCCGCGGTGCTGATGCACCAGGGCGCTGCTGGCTACCGCCGCCACGCCGCCGGTGGCCATCGCGCGCCGCTGTGCATGATGGGGGTGTGCCACGACTGCCTGATTACCATCGACGATGCCCCCAATCGGCAGGGCTGTCTGGTCACGGTGGAGCAGGGCATGCGGGTACGCCGTCAGCTCGACGAAGAGACAGCGACGGCTTCCCGGTTGGACACCACCAACCATGCCAGTGGTGACGACCTAAGGGGGCGCGACGATGCAGACCTGTGAGCCGAAGGAAACCGACGTCACCGACGCCACCGACGGCAGCAAGGACCGCGCCCGAGTGGTGGTGCTCGGCGCCGGCCCTGCCGGCATGGCGGCGGCCCTGAGACTGGCCGAGGCCGGCCTGCGCGCGCTGGTACTGGATCAGGCCAGGGCGCCGGGCGGGCAGATCTATCGCGATCTCGACCAGCCCCAGCTCGACGCCGCCGTTATGGGCAAGGACTACCATCGCGGTCGGGCCCTGGTCGGCGCCTTCCTGGATGCCGCCAGGCGGGGCGAGATCGACTATCGCCCGGGCACGCGGGTGTGGTGGATCGAGGCGCTGGGCGATGCCCTGAACGACGCCCTGAACGACGCCCATCGGCTAGGCGTGCGGGGGCACGATGGCATCAGCCGGGAACTGGTTGCGGAGCGTCTGATCATCGCCACTGGCGCCATGGAGCGGGGCTGGCCCTTCCCCGGCTGGCAGCTACCTGGGGTGATGCAAGCCGGCGCCGCCCAGATCCTGATGAAGCAGGGCGCGCTGCTGACCGAGGGGCCGCCGGTGCTGGCGGGCAACGGGCCACTGCTGTACCTGCTGGCCTGGCAGTACCTCAACGCCGGCTGCCCGCCCCGGATGATCCTCGATACGGCGCCGAACCTGGGACTGGCGCGGACCCTGCGTCACCCGCTCAGGGCCTGGCGGGCTCGCGGCTACCTCGCCA
>NZ_JAMXRY010000122.1:0-1438 GCF_024124525.1 Halomonas sp. OfavH-34-E
GCCCGGAGTCGGCATGCGGCGAGCAATGCGCCCCATCCCCAGGGCGGTCAGCAGCGTCTTCAGGCCGGCGACCACTGCCCCGGCCAGAGCACCCGGGAGGCCGATCAGCAGCGACACCATGCCTGTGATGGGAGCCAGCAGCAGCATCAGGCCGCGCCACAGCAGGGATCCATTGTCATCCCCGGCCGGCTTGCGCTCGATGTTCTTCAGTATTCGCTGTTGGCGCTTGTCGGCCGCACGATCCTCGCGCCGAGACCCGCGCATCATCGACCAGAAACGGCGGTACCAGCGCTCCTGGCGGCGGCTGTCGCCATCGCCGACGATAGCGCTGAATCCGCGCTGCAGGGGCTGGGCGACCTCGTTGAAGGCCTTGACGGCGGGGTCGGCCTCCTCGGTACCGGCGCCCATCTCCTGCACAACGCCGGTGAGGCGATCCCCGAGTCCGTCGATGGAGCGAGATAGCAGGCCGGACTCATCATCGCCTGCCGATGGGTCGCCGCTGCCCGCGACGAAACGGCCATCAGGACCGCGCCCACTCCCCGCTCCGGGGCTCGAATCGGACAGGTCGCGACGCAGCTCGCGAACCTCGTCGCGGATGGCTTCGAGGCGGCTGGTGATGTCTTCAGCCTCCAGGCGTTCGCCGACCAGGAAGCCTTCGTTGTCGTGATTGAATGCCATGGCTAGGGGCTCATGAAGGTGTCGAGCTGGGTGAAGGTCATCTGCAACTCCTCCATGGCGTCTTCGCGGCGCGACAGCCCCACTTCATAGGACTGGGCGCGACAAAGCGTTCGGCTGGCATAGCCGCCGATGTCGCCGACGAAGGCGTGCTGTATCGTGATCGTGACGGCATAGTCAGCCGGCACCCCGAAGGAGCCATCCCTGGCCGCCATCGCCTCGAGATGGGCCTCGAACCATCGCTTCAGGGTTCCCGCACGGTCGTCCATGGTGGTGATGCGCAGCACCACGGGCTCGGCTTGTGTCAGGGTGTCGAGCTGGGCGGCGCCGGCCCGGACCTTGGCGCCCGACACCTCGTGAGGCCCCCGGTCGATGTCGGTGCAGAACAGGTTGAACTCGTGGGAGAAGTCGCCGGCCAGCGCGCTCTGGACCTTGAGCAGGAACAGGTTCTTCTTCGCGCGACCGGTATCGATGGCCTCCTGGTAGATGCGCTTCGCCTCGGATGGCGTGATGCCGCCATACAGCATGTTGGCGCCGCTCCAGTAGAGGCCCTGGCTCGCCTGCCCACTGAGCAGGTTGCCCAGGGCGTCGCCGCCCAGCCCGGACTCGAGCGCTGTCAGGATGCCGCCTTCGATGTCGCCGCCGGCGATCTGGCTGGCGGCTTCGGCGCCCGCATTGATGGAACTGCGCATCTCCGGCGGGATGTGGCTGTTGAGCGCCCGGCTGGCCGCCTGACCGCCCATTCCCGCCGCGGCCTGGCTGA
>NZ_JAMXRY010000123.1:0-1289 GCF_024124525.1 Halomonas sp. OfavH-34-E
TTGAAGATGTCCATGACCACGGCAGCCTTGCGCTTCGCGGTCCATCGTTTGATGGAGTTGTCGTCGCTCATCCTGTCCTCCTGATGACTGCACTATACCCTGTGCAGCTATGGAGGGGGTCACTTCAGGCGTAGCGCTTGAGCAGGTTGCCCATGGCCGGCGACAGGCTGGCCGGTGCGCCTGGGTAATCGAGGCGAATGCGCTCCTCGGACCCGTGGTCGAGGTGATCGCGGGGGCGCTCGCGTCGCCAGCGGGTGGCGTCGGAGGGCGTGCCCCTAACGGCGAAGAGCCCCTATTGGGGCGTCACGATCTCACGATATTCTCCCAGTCGCTCTCCACACCCAACGGCGAGGAACCATGTTTTAACAATGCCTTAGGCCAATTGTTACCTTCGATTTCGATTTCGAGCATTTTTTTTCCGTCATTTGACTCAAAAAAGTCGAATAAAATTTTATCTTGCAGGTCATCAGTAATAAAGACAATAACTCCTTCCTTGTTTATATCAAACGGAAAATTAAGATTTATGTTCTTTATGCTTTCTTCTTTTAGTGTCCCACAGTACTTTGATCTTGGTGTCCATATGTATATAGGCGCTGAATTAAGGCTGTAAAATAATGATACGGCTGATTTAATTTTTTCATTTGATTTGGTGGAGAAGGGGATGGCTATTTTTATTTTGTGCTTCCTTGTTTTTTTTAATGATTTTTCTTGGATGATGGAACTTTCTTCCAGAGAGGTTAGGTCTTCCTTTCTCACTTTTTTCCCAGATATGGCCTGCAGTTCTTTCAAATAAAACGGCATATTCAATAGCTGTTGTCTACGCACTTCGCTCTTAGTCAATGTAGTCGACCTTCGATTTCGCATTGGTAAGTTTCGGCCTACCATAGTCATTGAGTCTGATTTCACCTGTGAGCGGATCTGTTTTTACTGCCCCCGCTTCCCAATGCCCTTGACCAGGATGGCTTCTGTCCATGGTCTGTTGCTGAACGGAGACAACTTCTGTTCCCCCTCCTGGCGTTGGTCTGTCGTATCGATACTCGTATCCAGAGTCATTCCTAGATTGGGAGAAGGGTTGTTGGCTCGTTGGTATATTCTCTTGGCGCATAACTTCCAGTCGCGCAGCTCTGTTTGAGAATATGTTGCCACCACAACACCCACTCAGCCCCAGCGGATCCACCCATCCTGTCGGATTGGGGGCGTACATGTACAGGTTTTCGCCGCCGGCCAGTCCTATCGGGTCCTGGGTGGTGAAGCGTCCCGTCTCTGGATCATAGTACCGATGGCGGTTG
>NZ_JAMXRY010000124.1:0-1256 GCF_024124525.1 Halomonas sp. OfavH-34-E
GCTCTTTAACAATGTATATCATGCTGACAAAGTAAGATACGTTTCAAGCGTATCCGGCAATTGTCGTGACATCATCGATTGACAGACCCTTTGGGGTTATATGGTCAAGCGATGAAGCGCATACGGTGGATGCCTAGGCAGTCAGAGGCGATGAAAGACGTGGAAGCCTGCGATAAGGTTCGGCGAGGTGGCAAACGACCTGCGACCCGGACATCTCTGAATGGGGAAACCCACCCAAGGTAACTTGGGTATCTCATGTTGAATATATAGACATGAGAGGCGAACCGGGGGAACTGAAACATCTAAGTACCCCGAGGAAAAGAAATCAACCGAGATTCCCCTAGTAGCGGCGAGCGAACGGGGACCAGCCCTTAAGCAACACAACTGGTAGGTGAACAGACTGGGAAGTCTGGCCATAGTGGGTGATAGCCCCGTAACCGAAACCTGAGTGTTGTGAAATCGAGTAGGTCGAGGCACGTGAAACCTTGACTGAAGACGGGGGGACCATCCTCCAAGGCTAAATACTCCTGACTGACCGATAGTGAACCAGTACCGTGAGGGAAAGGCGAAAAGAACCCCGGAGAGGGGAGTGAAATAGATCCTGAAACCGTATGCGTACAAGCAGTGGGAGCCAACTTGTTTGGTGACCGCGTACCTTTTGTATAATGGGTCAGCGACTTATTTTCAGTGGCGAGCTTAACCGTATAGGGGAGGCGTAGAGAAATCGAGTCTTAACTGGGCGACCAGTCGCTGGAAATAGACCCGAAACCGGGCGATCTATCCATGAGCAGGTTGAAGGTTGAGTAACATCAACTGGAGGACCGAACCAGGATCTGTTGAAAAAGATTTGGATGACTTGTGGATCGGAGTGAAAGGCTAATCAAGCCCGGAGATAGCTGGTTCTCCTCGAAAGCTATTTAGGTAGCGCCTCACGTATCACCGCCGGGGGTAGAGCACTGTTTCGGCTAGGGGGTCATCCCGACTTACCAACCCGAGGCAAACTCCGAATACCGGTGAGTGCAAGCGTGGGAGACACACAGCGGGTGCTAACGTCCGTTGTGAAAAGGGAAACAACCCAGACCGTCAGCTAAGGTCCCGAAATCCTGGTTAAGTGGGAAACGATGTGGGAAGGCTTAGACAGCTAGGAGGTTGGCTTAGAAGCAGCCATCCTTTAAAGAAAGCGTAATAGCTCACTAGTCGAGTCGGCCTGCGCGGAAGATGTAACGGGGCTCAAACCAGGTACCGAAGCTACGGGT
>NZ_JAMXRY010000125.1:0-1211 GCF_024124525.1 Halomonas sp. OfavH-34-E
TGTAATGACCCCCTGGTTTCTGCACACCTCATCCAGTTAATGCGAGGTGTGCTCGGGGTGCCACATAGCCCAGAGACTGATGTGGTCGCTCTTCGTTGTAGTACCGGATCCAGCGCTCGATCACGATTCTGGCTTGGCCCAGCGACTCGAAGCGATGCTGCCAGATGCACTCCTCCTTCAAGGATCGGAAGAAGCGCTCCACGAGTCCGTTCTGTTCCGGTGTATACGGCGTCGTGAACTCCTGGGTGAGACCATAGGCCTTCACCGTGCCCGTGTAGTACCGGCTGCTGAAGACCAGGCCGTTGTCGGAGCGTAGTGCCAGCGGTTGCTGAACGCGCCCCAGCGCTCCCAGTCGATAGATCAGCGCCTCCTCCAGAGCGGCCTCAGCGGTCTTGCTGCTGCCATTGTCCGATAGTCGCCAGCCGAGGATCTCTCTTGTGCAGCAGTCGATGATCACCGCCAGGCTGGCTCGCCGATCCTTTCCACACCACACGTGCGTGAGATCCGTCGCCCAGCGTTCATCAGGCCGTGACGTGACTGACGGCAAGCTCCTGGCACGCGGTCGGAAGCCTTGTGGCCGCTTGCGTACCTGCCAGCCTTTCATTTGCAGGATGCGCTGGATCGGCTTGCGGTTCTCTCCTAAGACGCACGCCAGGCGGCGATAGCCATAGGTGGGGAACCTCTCCAGGGCCAGTTTCACCCGCACCGCCAAGTCGGCATTGATGGCACGCTTCCGCGATTTGGGCCGGTAATACAGGCTGCGCCGGGGGAATCCCAGCCAGCGGCAGAGCTTGACGAGCGATACCACATGGCCTTCCTCGGCCAGTTGCGCCTGCAGCGACCTTACGAGTTCTCGTCCTCCTCGAGCAGGCGCTTGAATTTTTTTAGCGCATAGATCTGCAGATGGGCCTCACCCAATGCCTCCTTGGTCTCCCGGAGCTCGGACTCATACTGCTCACGGATGTCCTTAGGGCGGGCCTTGAACCCATTTTCCATGCTGCGCTGGGCCTCATCGACCCAGCCCTCGATCTCAGAGACAGTGAGATCGTACTGGCGAGCCACTTCAGCCGTCGTGGTCTTGCCCTTGAAGATGTCCATGACCACGGCAGCCTTGCGCTTCGCGGTCCATCGTTTGATGGAGTTGTCGTCGCTCATCCTGTCCTCCTGATGACTGCACTATACCCTGTGCAGCTATGGAGGGGGTCACTTCA
>NZ_JAMXRY010000126.1:0-1104 GCF_024124525.1 Halomonas sp. OfavH-34-E
CCTCGTAGCGCACCAGGTCATCGTTGCCGGTGCTGCTCTTGAACTGGCCGTCGGTGGTCTCGCTGTTGCTGGCGGCGTTACTGCCCGGGGACTGACCTGCACCGCCATCCAGTCCTGCTTCCTGCACGCTATAGGCGCCATCGGCGGTCGTCGGATCACCGTCCGGGCCGCTCGGGTCGATGGTCGGCGTGGAGTCGGCCGCCACCGTCACGGTCAGGGTCGAGGACGCGGTATCACCGTCACCGTCGGTGAGGGTGTAGTCGATCACCGCCTGGCCTTCGAAGCCCGCCGCCGGGGTGAAGGTGACGTTGCCATCGCTGGTGAAGCTCACGCTGCCCTGGCTCGGATTGCGCAGAGCGGCGGTGGTCAGGGTGGCACCATCGGCACCCTGGGTGTCGCTGGTGTCATCACTGTTGTTGAGCACGTTGTAGCTGACCGCCGTGTCCTCGGCGGTGCTGGTGGTGTCAGCCACCGCACTCGGGCCATCGTCACCGATGGCGATGCTCAGGGTGCCATCAGCGGAGGTATCGCCATCGCTGTCCACCACCCGCACACCGAAGGTCTCGGGCACGCTGTCATCCAGACCCGTTCTGTCCTTGTCGTCCTGACTCGCGCTGCTTGTCAGGGTGTACGACCAGTTGCCGTCGGTGTTCACCGTCAGGGTGCCGTAATCACCGGCGACCGTGGTGCCATCGGCATTGATCTCGACCCAGTTGCCGTCGCTGTCCTTTACCTCATAGCGCGCCAGGTCATCGTTGCCGGTGCTGCTCTTGAACTGGCCGTCGGTGGTCTCGCTGTTGCTGGCGGCGTTACTGCCCGGGGACTGATCTGCACCGCCATCCAGTCCTGCTTCCTGCACGCTGTAGGCGCCATCGGCGGTCGTCGGATCGCCGTCCGGGCCGCTCGGGTCGATGGTCGGCGTGGAGTCGGCCGCCACCGTCACGGTCAGGGTCGAGGACGCGGTATCACCGTCACCGTCGGTGAGGGTGTAGTCGATGACCGCCTTGCCTTCGAAGCCATCCGCAGGGGTAAAGGTGATCTCGCCATTGGACGCGAAGCTCACCGAACCCACACTGGCCCCGCCCTGCACGCTGGCCGCGGTCA
>NZ_JAMXRY010000127.1:0-1081 GCF_024124525.1 Halomonas sp. OfavH-34-E
CTGATCGCCGTCGCTCGCGACGTGGCACGTGACGACGCCGCCCCGCCCCCGCCGGAGGCGCTGCTCGGCCGTCTCGGCGACGACTGGGTAAACCGGCTTCAGCGCTGGTCGGCGGTGGCGCAAGGCCCAGGCGCCAGTCCCCTGGTATTGGAGGCAGAGCGCCTCTATCTACGCCGCTACTGGCGCAACGAACAGCGGGTCGCCAGCGCCATTGCCGCGCGGCTGTCGACGCCCGGCACTCCAACCAAGGATCATCCAACCGAGGACGCTCCAACCGAGGATCATCCGACCGCCGACGGTGACGCCGCCCGCCTGCGTCCGGTGCTGGATACGCTGTTTCCCCCGTCCGATCCGCGTGCCGACCAGGCCGCCTCCCAGAAGCTCGCCTGTGCGCTGGGCGCACGCGCGCCCTTCGCGGTGATCACCGGCGGCCCAGGCACCGGCAAGACCACCACCGTCATCCGCCTGCTGGCGCTGTTGCAGACCCAGGCCATCGCTGAGCGGGGCGCCCCCCTGGCGATGCGCCTGGCCGCCCCCACCGGCAAGGCGGCGGCGCGACTCAGCGAATCCATTCGCGACCAGATCGCCGCCCTCGACGAACTGCCGCTGCCGGACGCCGCCCAGGTACGCGCCTCGATTCCCCACGAGGTCTCGACCCTGCACCGGCTGCTCGGCGCCCGGCCCGATACCCGTCACTTCCATCATCATCGCCTCAATCCCCTGCCACTGGACATGGTGGCGGTGGACGAGGCGTCGATGGTCGACATCGACATGATGGCGGCACTGCTCGACGCCCTGCCGCCCCATGCACGCCTGGTGCTGCTCGGCGACAAGGACCAGCTCGCCTCGGTGGAGGCCGGCGCGGTCCTCGGCAACCTGTGCGCTCGGGCCGAACAGGGCCACTACCGCAACGATGTCAGCGACTGGCTCGAAGCGGCTACCGGCCTTTCGTTGCCCGAGGCCCTGCACGACGGCGACGGCCGGGCGCTGGATCAGTCCGTCGCCATGCTGCGCCACTCCTTTCGCTTCGATGACGCCAGCGGTATCGGCCAGCTCGCCCGCGCCATCAACGCCGGCGACA
>NZ_JAMXRY010000128.1:0-1075 GCF_024124525.1 Halomonas sp. OfavH-34-E
TCCCGAAGGCACCAATCCATCTCTGGAAAGTTCTCTCGATGTCAAGGGTAGGTAAGGTTCTTCGCGTTGCATCGAATTAAACCACATGCTCCACCGCTTGTGCGGGCCCCCGTCAATTCATTTGAGTTTTAACCTTGCGGCCGTACTCCCCAGGCGGTCGACTTATCGCGTTAACTGCGCCACAAAGCTCTCAAGGAGCCCAACGGCTAGTCGACATCGTTTACGGCGTGGACTACCAGGGTATCTAATCCTGTTTGCTACCCACGCTTTCGCACCTCAGCGTCAGTGTCAGTCCAGAAGGCCGCCTTCGCCACTGGTATTCCTCCCGATCTCTACGCATTTCACCGCTACACCGGGAATTCTACCTTCCTCTCCTGCACTCTAGCCTGACAGTTCCGGATGCCGTTCCCAGGTTGAGCCCGGGGCTTTCACAACCGGCTTATCAAGCCGCCTACGCGCGCTTTACGCCCAGTAATTCCGATTAACGCTCGCACCCTCCGTATTACCGCGGCTGCTGGCACGGAGTTAGCCGGTGCTTCTTCTGTGAGTGATGTCCTCCCTCGAGGGTATTAACCTCAAGGCTTTCTTCCTCACTGAAAGTGCTTTACAACCCGAAGGCCTTCTTCACACACGCGGCATGGCTGGATCAGGCTTTCGCCCATTGTCCAATATTCCCCACTGCTGCCTCCCGTAGGAGTTCGGGCCGTGTCTCAGTCCCGATGTGGCTGATCATCCTCTCAGACCAGCTACGGATCGCAGCCTTGGTGAGCCGTTACCTCACCAACTAGCTAATCCGACATAGGCTCATCCGATAGCGCAAGGTCCGAAGATCCCCTGCTTTCCCCCGTAGGGCGTATGCGGTATTAGCCTGGGTTTCCCCAGGTTATCCCCCACTACCGGGCAGATTCCTATGCATTACTCACCCGTCCGCCGCTCGACGCCTCCTAGCAAGCTAGGATCGTTTCCGCTCGACTTGCATGTGTTAGGCCTGCCGCCAGCGTTCAATCTGAGCCATGATCAAACTCTTCAGTTTAAAGTCTGATAGTCCGTTAAGCGGACCAAACTTGGCTCAAGG
>NZ_JAMXRY010000129.1:0-1021 GCF_024124525.1 Halomonas sp. OfavH-34-E
ACTTCAGCGTCGGCTACACCATCACCGACAGTGCAGGTGACAGCGCCTCCGGCAGTATCGATATCACGGTCGATGACGACATGCCGGTGACCAACGCCGACGTCGCTACCACCGACAATGACGGTTCCGTCACCGTCGACGTGCTCGGCAATGACCAGTTCGGCGCCGATGGCTCCGACGGCATCACCAACGCCACGGTCCAGGGCGGCGCGGCTGTCGGCACCGTTGCGGTCAACCCCGACGGTACCCTGACCTTCACGCCCAACCCCGACTTCGTCGGCAACGCCACCATCGACTATACCGCCACCGACGGTGACGGCAGCACGGTCGGCGGTAGCCTCAGTGTGGCGGTCGGCGACGGCGGCACTGGCCCCACCACGCCGGAAACCGATGGCAATCCCAACACCACGCCCCCCAAGGCGGTACTCGACGAAGACGGCCTGCCTGGCGGCATCGCCGGTGGCATCAATGACGTGGCCGGCGAACGGACTGCGGCCACCGGCTCACTGGGCTACGATTTTGGCAGCGACGGCCCTGGCAGCTTTAGCTGGAACACCACTGGCCTCCCCGCCCTGACCTCCGGCGGCAGCCCGGTGACCTGGTCGCTGAGCAGCAATGGTCGTTCGCTGGTCGGCTTTGACAACACGGGTAGCCGTGTCATCTCCGTCCAGCTCACCGACGTTGCCAACGGCAACTACAAGGTGGTGCTGGCCAAGCCGCTGGATCATTCCAACCCCGGTGTCGAGAGCGACATCAACTTCAGCGTCGGCTACACCATCACCGACAGCGTCGGTGACAGCGCCTCGGGCAGTATCGGCATTACCGTCGATGACGACACGCCGGTGGCCAACGCTGACAGCGCCACCACCGACAACGATGGCACCGTCACCGTCGATGTGCTCGGTAACGACCAGTTCGGCGCCGATGGTCAAGGCGCGCTAACCGGTGCCACCGTTCAGGGTGGCGCGACCGTCGGTACCGTCGCAGTCAACCCGGACGGCAGCCTGACCTTCACGCCCAA